>JASEJH010000051.1:0-4307 GCA_030016455.1 Thermoanaerobacteraceae bacterium | reverse complement strand
TGCCGTGGTTGCCCTCTACGGCCGTCCGTGGCCGCAGACCCGCCTCCGCTGCTCGTCGTCGCTCAGTTTGGTTGCCGCGCGTCTCAATTGTTCGCTTGGAGCCGAAACAGGCGACGCCGCTCATTTTCATCCCCCCGTCGGTACGGCCCGAAGGCCCGCATGGGCTACTCCTCTCCTGACTTCCGGTTTCTGGCCCGTTAACACGGCCTTTTTAGAATCTCAGGTCGCGCTCCCCGGCCTCAACCCGCCGCAGCAGTGCTTTCAGACGCCCGGCACCGCCCGGCTGCTCTTCGCGGTACCGCGCCATGTACTCTGCAATGACACGCTCGCCCGCCGCCCTGGTCCGCGGTGCAGCATAATCTAACAGGTACTCCTTGAAGGTGAGCACTGCGTTCGGGATGCAGAAGTTCTTGATCAGCCCCTTTTTGGCCAGCTCCATGAAGCCGCAGCCGGTGCGCGCCGCCCGGTAGCACGAAGTGCAGAAGGAAGGAAGATATCCGTCGCTGCAGAGCTCGAAGATAAACTCTTCCAAGCTGCGGGTATCGTTTAACCGGAACTGCTCCCGGTCCGGAATGTGCTCCCGCTCCAGTTCGCTGTAGCCGCCGACGGCAATCCGGGAGCCGGCGTCGGTCTGCGAAACACCGAGCCGCAGCAACTCCCGCCGGAAATCCGGGCGCTCCCGGCAGGTTAGGATCATTCCCGTGTAGGGCACGGCACACCGCAGCACCGCCACCACCTTCTTGAAGTCCGCGTCGCTTACCCGGTAGGGCGAGCGGGTGGCGAACGGCGTCCCGAGGGCCGGCTCGAGGCGGGGGAAGGAGATGGTATGCGGCCCGACGCCGAATTCCTTCTCCAGGTCCAGGGCGTGGCAGATCAGTCCGAGCACTTCGAAGCGCCAGTCATAGAGCCCGAAGAGAACGCCGATTGCCACGTCATCAATCCCAGCCTCCTGCGCCCGGTGCAGGGCAAAGAGCCGCCACCTGTATGAGCCTTTCAGGGTGTGCGGGGGATGCACCCGGCGGTAAGTTTCACGGTGATACGTCTCCTGGAAAACCTGAAAGGTCCCTATGCCAACCTCTTTCAACCGCCGGTACTCCTCCACCGTCAGGGGCGGAGCGTTGACGTTGACGCGCCTGATCTCGCCCCGCCCGTCTCTGGTTTCGTAGATCCGGGTTATCGTCCGACACATAAAGTGAATGTCGCTGGCGGGATGCTCCCCGTAAACCACCAGCAAACGTTTGTGTCCCTGAGCGGTCAGCACCCGGACTTCCCGCTCCAGTTCCTCATCGGACAGCGTGCGCCTGGTTACCGCTGTGTTCCCGTGCCGGAAGCCGCAGTACAGACAGCTGTTGACGCAAGGACTGGAGATGTAGAGCGGTGCAAAAAGTACGATCCGGTTGCCGTAAACCCGCTGTTTGATCCATAAGGCCGCAGCAAAGACCGCCTCCCAAAGTTCCGGATCCCGGATGTTAACGATTACAGCGGCCTCTTCCAGAGTCAACCCCCTGAGTTCCCCCGCCTTCGCCAGAACCTCCTCCACTTCGGTACGTCCGGGGTTCGCCTTTTCCCGCAGGACCGCCCGGATTTTTTCTTCGTCGATAAAATCCGGCCGTTTTTCTGATTCTTCACAGCGCCTGATCAGGGCCTGGCGCTCCTCCCGCCACGCTTTTTCCTCCGGACGGAGCAGCACCGCTATTCACCTCCTCCCGTCCTTCTCGCCCCGCTTCCCGCACCTTCCCGCCCGATAAGGTACCGTAACCCCGCCACCCCCGGCGTGGTCGCTTCTTCCGGCGCGGTAACCGCCGCAACCTCCTCCGGCGTGAAAACCCCCCGCGCCACTAGCACCTCTTCCACTTTCTTCCCGCGCGCCGCAGCCTCCCTGACCACTTCCGCCGCCGCCTCGTAACCGATATAAGGCACGAAGGCAGTGATCATCGCGTAACTCCGGTCCAGCAGCTCCCGGCACCGTTGTACGTCCGCCTCAATCCCGCTGATGCACCTTGCCGCCAGGATTCCGGCAGCGCGAGCCAGCATTTCGAGCGAGGTAAGCAAATTCTGCGCCACCAGGGGCAGGAAGGGATTCAGCTCCAGGTTTCCTGCAGCGCAGGCCTGCACAACCGCGAGGTCGTTGGCCGTCACCTGAAAGGCCACCTGGGTGACCATCTCCGGGATCACCGGGTTGACTTTCCCCGGCATGATCGAGGAGCCGACCTGTACCGGGGGGACGCGGATCTCCCCGATGCCGGCCCGGGGACCGGAACTTAAAAACCGCAAATCGGCCGCGATCTTGGCCAGGTTGACCGCTGCCGCCTTCACCAGCCCGGAAACCTCGACGAAAACGTCCGTGTTCTGCGTGGCCTCCACCGTGTTCTCGGCGCGGGCCAGGCCGAACCCCGTCAGCTCGCGCAGGCGTTCGATCACGGCGTGCGCGTACCGCCGACTGGCGTTGAGCCCGGTTCCCACCGCCGTGCCGCCGAGATTCACCTGCCGCAGGCGTTCCTCGACCTTGTAAAGCCGCCACCAATCCCGCGCCGCCGCCTCCGCCCAGGCGGCAAACTCCTGTCCCAGGGTAACCGGTACGGCGTCCTGCAGCTCCGTCCGGCCGACCTTCAGCACCCGGGCAAACTCCTTTTCCTTTTGCTGGAGGGCCCCCTGGAGATCCGCCATCGCCCGGCTCAAATCCCGAACCAACTTGATGGCCGCAACCCTGAGCGCCGTGGGGTAGACGTCGTTCGTTGACTGGGAAAGGTTCACGTCCTCCACGGGATGGATCACCGCATAGTCTCCTTTTTCCCGGCCCAAGAGCTCAAGCGCCCGGTTCGCGATCACCTCGTTCACGTTCATGTTGGTCGCGGTGCCGGCGCCGCCCTGGTAGGCGTCAACGATAACCTGGTCTTCGAATCTACCGGCGGCGAATTCGGCAGCAGCCCGGGCAATAGCCTCACCCTTCACTGCCGGCAGCAGTCCCACCGCCGCATTCGCCAGCGCTGCGGCCTGTTTCACAAGGCCGAAGGCCCGGAGCAACTCCCGGTGGGGTTTAAGGCCTGAAACCGGAAAGTTCTCCGCCGCCCGCAGGGCGTGGATGCCGTAGTAGGCCTCCCGCGGCACCTGCCGCTCACCTAAGGCGTCCTTCTCCACCCGGAAATCGGTCACCCTTTTCCCTCGCTTAAACTGGGGCCTAAACTTAAGTCCCGGGAGCAAGTCCGGTACGTTTTTGTCGGGCCGGGTTTCCTCAACCTTCAAGTACAACCCTTATTCCCTGTGTCATCAGCACCACAAACAACGTACCGCTCAATAACTGCCCCCAAATTCTGACAGCTTCTCTCCTTCCGACTCCTAACTCCTGCCCCCTGCCTCCCGATTCCTGAATCCTGATTCCCGAATTCCGACCTCCAACCTCTGACTTCTGATTTCCGGCCTCCGACCGGACATCCCTTCCCGGAAGCAAAAAAGGGACCGGCTGCCGCTTGCGGCACAGATCCCTTTCGTGTTTAGATGAGTCCGAATCCCGGAACCATTTCCGCTTCTCAAGGGGATTTTATTCAATTGTCAGGGGAATTATGCGCGTTACAGGGACATCGCCCGGAGGCGCTTCACGCGCTCGGCGATGGGCGGATGGGTGCTGAACAACTGGGCAAAACTCTCACCGGAAAGCGGGTTTACGATGAAAAGGTGCGACGCTGCCGGGTTCACCCGCATTGGAACCCGTTGTGCCGCCTGCTCCAGCTTTACCAATGCCCGGGCCAGACCATCTGCCCGCCCGGCAATGCGGGCGCCGGTCGCGTCCGCGTTGAACTCCCCGGCACGGGAAATCGCCAACTGGATGAGCAGCGCAGCCAGTGGAGCCACGATCGCCAAAACCAGGGCTCCCAGAGGATTGCCTCCCTCCTCGTCGTCCCGGCCAAATCCGAAAATCATCCCCCACCGGATCATGTCCGCAACCATCGTGATGGCTCCCGCCAGGGTTGCGGCAATCGCCCCCGTCAGGGTGTCGCGGTTCTTGATGTGGGCCAGTTCGTGGGCCAGCACCCCTTCAACCTCCGTCTTATCCAAAAGGTGGAGCAGCCCTTCGGTCACCGCCACCGCCGCGTTTTGCGGGTTCCGCCCGGTGGCGAAAGCATTGGGCTGGGGAGACGGTGTGAGATAGACCCGCGGCACCGGCAACCCCGCCCGTTGGCTCAGGCGTTCAATCATTGCGTAAATCTCGGGTGCCTCACTCCGGCTCAGCGGTCGGGATCGGGTCATCTTAATCGCGATTTTGTCGCTGTAATAATAAGTAAAGAAATTCATCCCGAGAGCGATCAGGA
>JASEJH010000050.1 GCA_030016455.1 Thermoanaerobacteraceae bacterium | reverse complement strand
GTCGTTTTCGGAGGAGGATTTTCCTCTTGAGCCTCACCCCCATGATGCAGCAGTACATGGAAATTAAGAAGCAGCACCCCGACGCCCTCCTTTTCTTCCACCTCGGCGATTTTTACGAGTTGTTTTTCGAGGACGCGCAGACGGCTGCTCCCGTGCTGGAAGTGACCCTCACCTCGCGCGAGGCCGGGAAGTTAGGGCGGGTGCCGATGTGCGGCGTCCCGTGTCACAGCGCGGCGGGTTACATCGCACGTTTGGTGAGTCAGGGTTACAAGGTTGCCATCTGCGAGCAGTTGGAGGACCCGGCGCAGGCAAAAGGTGTGGTCAGGCGGGGCGTGACCCGGGTCATCACCCCGGGGACATTTTTTGAGGGGCAGCCGCAGGATCACGGGCAGAACAGTTTCATTGCGGGCGTTGCCCCGGCCGGTCCGGGGGGTTACGGGCTGGCGGTGGCGGACGTAGGGACCGGTGACTTCCGCGTCACCGTTTTCAGCGGTCCCGGGTTTCAGGATCGCCTCTACGACGAGGTTTACCGTCTGCAGCCGGCGGAAGTGGTATTACCCGAAGGGGCAAAGGAAACGGCCGCGCTGGTGAAGGCCGCGGCCCCGGCGGTGGTCACTTTTTACACCCGCGATTATTTCAAGCCGGAGCAGGCGCGGGAAGCTCTGTCCGGCTACCGGGAGGAAGGAGACTGGCTCGGTCAGCCGGCGGCGGTGGCGGCCGCGGGGGCGCTGGCGGCGTACTTGAAGGAAACGCAGAAGCGCGACCTGGCGCACATGAAGGTGATTTCGTTTTACACACCCAGGGGCTTCATGATGCTTGATGCCGCCACCCGGCGCAACCTGGAGCTCACGCGCTCGTTGCAGGACGGCGGCCGGCGGGGGACACTGTTAGAGGTTTTAGACCACACCCTCACGGGGATGGGCGGCCGGCGGCTCCGGGGCTGGCTGGAACAGCCGCTTCTCGCACCGGCGGCGATCGAAGAGCGGCTGGCTGCGGTGGCGGCTCTGGCGGCGGACGCCTCTTTGCGGGAAAAGCTGCGGGCGGAACTAAGAAAGATGGGCGACCTGGAGCGTCTTGCCGGGCGCCTGGCCTACGGGATGGCCAACGCACGCGACCTGCTGTCCCTGAAGGATTCACTGCTGACGGCGGCGGCGCTCCGGGAGACGCTGGCTCCGGCGGGCGGTCTCCTGGAAGGGCTGCGGGAACGGCTGGTGGATCTGGGCGACGTGGTCGCGCTCATTGAACGCGCGATCGCGCCGGAGCCGCCGGTGGCGCTGAACGAGGGCGGGATCATCCGCGACGGGTACAATTCCGAAGTAGACGAACTCCGGGCGCTCCGGCGAAACGCCCGCGGGTTCATTGCCGGTTTGGAGGCGCGGGAGCGGGAGCGAACGGGCATCAAGTCGCTCAAGGTGGGTTACAACCGCGTTTTCGGTTACTACATCGAGGTGACGAAGGCGAACCTCTCCCTGATTCCACCAGATTACCAGCGGCGGCAGACGCTTGCCTCCGCCGAGCGCTTTATCACCCCGGAATTAAAGGAGTACGAGGAAAAGGTGCTGGGCGCGGAGGAGCGGCTCAGTGTGCTCGAGTACCGGCTTTTCTGTGCGGTGCGGGAGGAGGTCGCGGCGGCGATTGACCGCATTCTCATGACCGCCCGGGCGGCGGGCGAGGTTGACGCGTTGCAGTCGTTGGCGGTGGCAGCGGTGAAGGGGGATTATGTGCGCCCCGAGGTGAACGACGGCGGGGCGATCGTGATCAGGGAGGGGCGACACCCGGTGGTGGAGCGGTTTTTGGGGCCGGGCGGGTTCGTTCCCAACGATACCCTGCTCGACGATTTGCGCCGGGTGGCCATCATTACGGGACCGAACATGGCGGGGAAGAGCACCTACATGCGGCAGGTAGCCCTGATCGTGCTGATGGCGCAGGTGGGGAGCTTTGTACCGGCGGCCGCTGCAAAAATCGGGGTGGTGGACCGGATTTTCACCCGGGTCGGGGCGGCCGACAACCTGGCCGGCGGGCAGAGCACCTTTATGGTGGAGATGAGCGAGTGCCGGACGATCCTGACCGGAGCGACCCGCCGCAGCCTGGTGATCATGGACGAGGTGGGGCGCGGCACCAGCACCTACGACGGAATGAGCATCGCGCGGGCGGTGATCGAGTACATCACCACCCGAATCGGCGCCAAGACGCTCTTTTCCACCCATTACCACGAACTGACCGACCTGGAGCGCTTGCAGGGGGTCTTCAACCTTACGGTGGCCGTCCGGGAGGGACCGGACGGGGTCGCCTTCCTGTACCGTGTTCTTCCGGGTAAGGCGGACAAGAGTTACGGGATCCAGGTGGCCGGGCTGGCCGGCCTGCCGCCGGAGGTGCTGGAGCGGGCGCGTGAGGTGCTGGCCGAACTGGAAAGCCGGCATGCAGATGGGTCGGGTGGCGGGCGGAGGACCCGGGTGGTGCAGTTAGAGATGTTTCCCCAGCCCGCGGAGCACCCCGTGTTAGACGAGATTGCGAAGCTCGACCTGCACAACCTTACCCCGCTGGAGGCGCTCAATCTTCTTGCCCGGTTCCAGGCCGCACTGGCCCCGCACTCAACCGAAGAAAGCGGTGGCAGTTACCGGCAAAGTGGAAATTTAAAGGACACCTTTCAGGTTGGAATTCAAAAGGGCTGTCCCTCCGGGTTGAGTGCAGGGAGGCCGCACCGGCAGGGGAAACGGAAGGGGCGTTAAAAAATGGGCCGGATAAAGGTTCTGGACCCGGAGACGGTAAACCTGGTGGCGGCCGGGGAAGTGGTGGAACGCCCCGCTTCGGTGGTGAAGGAACTGGTGGAGAACGCCTTCGACGCAGGAGCCACGCTGGTGGAAGTGGTCGTGGCCGGGAAAGGGCCGGAGACGATTACGGTGGCCGACAACGGGTGCGGCATCGCGGAAGAAGACCTCCTGCTCGCCTTCGAGCGGCACGCGACGAGCAAGATTTCTTCCAGCGCAGACCTGGAACGGATTGAGACCCTGGGCTTCCGGGGCGAAGCGCTGCCCAGCATCGCAGCCGTTTCCAGGGTCACCCTGAAGACCAGGGTGCCGGGGGCGCTCGGCGGATCGCTGGTGGTGGTCGAGGGGGGGAGGGTGGTTGATTTCCGCCCGGCAGGGGCCCCGCAGGGGACTACGGTCACCGTGGACGACCTTTTTTACAACACCCCGGCGCGGCGGAAGTTTCTGGCCTCCTGGCGTACGGAGAGCGCCTACCTGACGGATGCGGTTACCCGTCTTGCCCTGGCGCGCCCGGACGTCTCGGTCCGGCTGGTGCACGGCGGACGGGAAGTCTTCCGCACTCCGGGCACGGGCCTGGCGGCGGCGATAACGGCACTGTACGGCGAGACCGTCGCCGGGGCGCTGGTTCCGGTGAGGGCGGAAGCCGGCGGGATGAAGGTCGAGGGCTTTGCCGGCCGGCCGGCACTGGTGCGGACCACCAGGCGGTGGCAGACGCTGCTGGTCAACGGCCGCTACGTGAAGCACGCCGGTCTGACGGCGGCGGTTTACGAAGCATACGGTACATTGCTGCCGTCGGGGAAGCACCCGTTCTTCGTACTCCACCTGACGCTCGACCCCGGGGCGGTGGATGTGAACGTGCACCCCCAGAAGCTGACGGTTCGGTTCGACCGGGAGCGGGAAGTAGCGGGGCTGGTCCGGGGAGCGGTAAAGCAGGCGCTCTTCGGCCGGTTGAACCTGATTCCCGGGACGTCTTCGAGCCCGGTGCCGCCGGTGCGGAAAGTTTTCCCGCGGCCGGACTGGGGCGGCGTGCTGCAGCGGCTGGGACCTTCCGGGGACGTTGAAGGTACAGGAACGGGCCGGGCGGCAGGGAAAGAAACGGGCGGCGGGGAACCGGTTGGACTGGATAAAACGGGCTTCCTGGTAAGGGAAGAAGCTGCAGCTTACGGAGAAGGTTTTCCGCCTCTTACCTACCTGTCGTTCCTGCCGCCGTCCTACCTCCTGGCTTCCGGTCCGGAGGGCCTTTACCTGGTAGACCAGCATGCGGCACACGAAAGGGTCCTTTTCGAGGAGTACGGGGCTGCGCTCGCCCGCGGCGGCGTCGCGGGGCAGTTGCTGGTGGAGCCGGTACCGGTGGAGTCCGGCGCAGCGGACGTGTCGGCCCTGGCCGGAGAGTTGGCGCGGTACGGTTTTGTGGTTGAGCCTTTCGGCGAGGGTGCGGCCCTCTTGCGGGCGGTCCCCGTGGGCTTGGGCCTGGAGCGCGCGCGGCTTTTGCTCGACGACCTGCTATCCTGCCTTGCCGCCGGAGACAGCCCGGCGCGGGAAGAGGCGGCGCTGGCTTCGCTGGCCTGCCACAGCGCCGTCAGGGCCGGCGAGCCCCCGGACGCGCGGGAGGCGGTGGCGCTGATCAAAAGGCTCGCCGCCTGCCGGGAGCCCTTTACCTGCCCACACGGCCGCCCCACGGTGGTTTGCTTCAGCCGGGCGGAGCTTGCGCGGCGCTTTGGCAGGAGGTAACGCGGCGGCGTGCGGCTGATCGTGACGACGGCGCTTGCGGCAGGACGGGAGGCAAAGGAACAGGCGCTGGCGTTTGCGGCGGAGTTGGGAGCGGTTTTTGTGCCGCGCGGCCGTTTGGGTCTTGAAATCCTGATGGCGGCTGCCGGAGCAGAGGGGGCGCTGGTTGTGGGCAGGCAGCGCGTCAGTTTTTTGTTTGGCGGCCGGGAATTTAGCTTTCATCCGGGGACAGCGGCTCTGCGCATAAAGAATCTCCGTTCTGGGAAACCTGACCAGATGATACAGGCCATGGATTTGCGCCCCGGCGATGCGGTGCTGGATTGCACCCTGGGCCTTGGGGCGGACGCGATTGTGGCGAGTTTTGTAGCCGGTCCGGAAGGACGGGTGGTCGGGGTGGAAAAAGTCCCGGTTGTGGCGCTGGTGGTGGGCTACGGCCTGCGGCACTATTCCTTCAAGGAGGACCCGGACGTCGAAGCGGCAATGCGCCGGATCCAGGTGGTGGCCGCGGACCACCTGGATTACCTGCGCCGGGTCCCGGGCGAAAGTTTCGACGTGGTATACTTCGACCCGTTCTTCCGCACGCCGGTGAGGGGAGCGAGCCAGCTGCAGCCCCTGCGCCTCCTGGGGGAGAAGGCTCCCCTTGCCGCGGAGGCGCTGCGGGAGGCCGTCCGGGTGGCGCGCCGGCGGGTGGTGGTGAAAGTGCGGCGGGATGCCGGGGAGCCCGAATACCGTTTTCAGCGCGTTGTCGGGGGACGGCATGCCCGGGTCGCCTACGGTATAATCGAGAAATAGCGGGCGCACCGGTCCGAAAGAGCAGCCTGTCCTATTTTAGGGTTTCGCGGGGGAAAGCAGCCTGGGCCTTTTAACGGTGGGTGGAAATGGCAGAGAGTCGTTCACGACGATTAATCGTCGCCACCGGGAATGAAAATGTGTGTAGGACCTGCGGCAAGACCGGAGCCGCGCCGTATGACGAGCTGCGAACCGCACTTGGCGAGGCAACGGCTCGGAGTCCGGATGCCGGCACGGATGCCGGCAAGCGCAACCGAGGCAGGGACGCCGAGTTTGCGCGGTGCCGGACGGAGAGCTGGCGACGAGCGATAGTGCGGTTAGCGCAGGAATCCGGCGCGAGCCGGTCTGCCCAAAGTCGCCGCTGCGGAAACCTTGCATTTTCGGAGGAGGTGGCGCCCGAAAAAGCAGCCTGTCCCCTTTTGGTGATCACGGGGCCGACGGCCACCGGGAAAACGGCCGTGGGAATCGAGGTGGCGCGTCGCGTAGACGGCGAAATCATCTCTGCGGATTCGATGATGGTTTACCGGAGGATGGATATCGGCACCGCTAAGCCCACCCTGGCCGAGCGGAAGGGCGTCCCCCACCACCTGATTGACGTGGTGGACCCGGGCGAGGATTTCAGCGTGGCGACGTTTCAGACGCTGGCCGAAGCGTTGATCCGCGAGATCGGCGGCCGGGGCCGCCTGCCCATCCTGGTGGGCGGGACCGGGCTTTACATCAGGGCGGTGCTGGAAGGGTACCGGTTCACCGGCGGCGTTGACCGGGAACTGCGGCGGCGGCTTGCGACGGAGGCCCGGCGGTTCGGCTCGGCGTACCTGCACGAGCGGCTGCGGGCGGTGGACCCGGAAACGGCGGACCGCTTGCACCCGAACGACCTCAAGCGCATTATCCGGGCGCTCGAGGTTTTCTACCGGACCGGAACGCCCATCTCGCGGGGGGCCTCTGCCGGAGCGGGACCGAGATATGACGCGCTAATTTTCGGCCTCTTCCTGGAGCGGCAGGAGCTTTACCGGCGGATCGAGGAGCGGGTGGACGCCATGCTCGCCGCGGGGCTGGTGGAAGAGGTGCGGCGGCTTTTAGAAGGGGGGCTGAGGCGGGATACCACGGCGATGCAGGCCCTGGGATACAAGGAGCTTGCGGCCTACCTCGCGGGGGAAGTAAGCCTGGAAGAGGCGGTTTACCTTTTAAAGCGCAATACCAGGCGTTTTGCCAAGCGGCAACTGACCTGGTTCAGGCGGGAGGAGCGCATCCGCTGGCTCGATGTGGCCAAATACCCTTCTCCCCAGGCGGTGGCGGAAGAAATTGCCGGGTACGTGCAGGATTATTTCCGGCGATAGCGAAAATTGGATTCAGAGTGAGAGTGAGAACCGGAATCCTGTTTCGGCGGTTCCATACGTTTTCCGGCAGCGTCGGGCAAAAGGGTATTGACCCAGCACTCAACCTGCCGTTTGAAAGGTTGAGTCGGAAACTAAAGTGAACAAGGGATTTTGGGCAGTGTAACTTTGCAAACGTCGTCGTTGAGTGCTTGGGCAGCAGTTAGAGAGAAAAGATGATGCGGAGGGGTTGTTTAGATGACCAAGACCCAGATCAATTTGCAGGACGCCTTTCTCAACCAGGTGCGGAAGGAAAACATCCCGGTCACCATTTTCCTGGTCAACGGCTTCCAGCTTAAGGGGACGGTGCGGGGTTTCGATAACTTCACGGTGATCCTGGAAAGCGAAGGGCGGCAGATGATGGTTTACAAACACGCCATTTCGACCGTCAGCCCGATGCGGCCGGTAAGCACCTCTGTTCAGGAGCCCAGAAGCGAGAGTTAGGGTTTATTACCGCCCGGACACTGATGATTGCGGACAGGTTCGATTCACTCGCGGCGGAAGTTATTGAGGAGGTACAGTCGCTGTGGCGCTCCGTTGATATGCTGGCGCTCGCCAACCAGCGGCGGGTGCTCGAAGCGTACCGGGTGGCGCAGGTCAGCGACTTTCATTTGCGGGGTTCCACAGGTTACGGCTACGGTGACGCCGGGCGGGAGGCCCTGGAGAGGGTTTACGCCTGCGTTTTCGGCGCGGAGGCGGCGCTGGTACGGCCGCAGATCGTTTCGGGTACGCACGCGCTGGCGCTTTGCCTTTACGGGGTGTTGCGGCCCGGCGACGGGCTGCTCACCGTCCAGGGAAAACCCTACGACACCCTGGAGACGGTCATTGCCGGCGAGGCCCCGGGTTCGCTGCGCGACTGGGGGATAAAGTACACCCGGGTGGAGTTGCTCCCGGACGGTACCGTGGACCGGGAAGCAGTGGTCCGGGCGCTGGGGCAAAAACCACGGGTGATTTTGCTCCAGCGTTCGGGGGGGTATTCCTGGCGGCGGGGCCTGGTGCTTGAGGATTTGCGGTCGCTGATCGGCCTGATCAAGGAACACAGTCCGGAATCGGTCGTGGTGGTTGACAATTGCTACGGGGAGTTCGTGGAAACGCTGGAACCGCCGGCGGTGGGAGCGGACCTGTGCGCGGGTTCGCTGATCAAGAATCCGGGCGGCGGCCTTGCGCCCACAGGCGGTTATGTCGTGGGCCGGCGGGATCTGGTGGCGCTGGCGGCCGGCCGGCTTACCGCCCCGGGGTTGGGCCGGGCGGTGGGGCCGACGCTGGATTGCCAGCGGCTCTTCTTCCAAGGCTTTTTCCTGGCCCCGCATTTCGTGGCCGAAGCGCTGAAGGGAGCGGTCTTTGCGGCCCGCTTCTTTGAGCGCCTCGGTTTTGAGGTGCTTCCCCGCTTTAACGAACCCCGGAGTGACATTGTCCAGGGCATTGCTCTGGGCTCGCCGGAGAGGCTGCTGGCTTTCTGCCGGGCGATTCAGGCGGTTTCTCCTGTTGACGCCCACGTTTCCCCGGAGGGCGGGCCGCTGCCCGGCTACGGGGACCCGGTGGTGATGGCCGCCGGTACGTTCGTTCAAGGGGCTTCGCTTGAGCTCACCGCCGACGCGCCCCTGCGGGAGCCTTACGCGGTCTACCTGCAGGGGGGGCTTTCCAAGGAGCACGTGATGATTGGGGTACTGGCGGCTGCGCGGGCGGTTTGCGAAATAAAGGATGAAGGCGGAAAAATGACGAGCAGAAAGGATAAAGGGCGGAAGGGTGAAGGCGGGAAAATAGAGGGGATTCCATAATTTCATCCTTCATCCTTCGAGAGAGGGGAGATAGACACAGTGGCTTACGATCTGGTGATTATCGGTGCCGGCCCGGCGGGGCTGGCGGCGGGAATTTACGGGGCGCGTGCCAAGATGAACCTGA
>JASEJH010000004.1 GCA_030016455.1 Thermoanaerobacteraceae bacterium | reverse complement strand
CTGGCGGCAGGCCTGATGGCGCTGGGAACCGCATCGCCAGCGCTGGCCGACGTCAAGGCCGGAGTCGACGCGTGGGAGCGCGGCGATTTTGCCGGGTGGTTCGAGACGGATTTTAAAGAGGAACTGGTCTTGAAAAGCTGGGGCGGCAAGTGGGCCTCGTGCCGCCGCTACTATGCCTCGCTCCAATTCTGCCGGCCGGAGGCTTTCTTAGCGAACGCCAGGGAGATTGTGCTGAAAAACCAGCCTTTGCCGGGCCGCAGCGAATCCCGGATGGGGATGACCTATGCCGGGCTTAAGGTTCCGAAGGTCTATTGCTGGGGGAGCGAGAGCCTGGCCGAAGGCACGCTGGATTTCTTGGAAGCCGCCTCATTGCACCACAAAAAATTCGAGCCGGCCTTCCATTGGCCGATGATTGACCGCGCGGAGGAGTTCTACAGCTTTCTCTCGCACTTTTTGAGGTCAGCGCAAGATTCGCCTGGCAAGGCGCTTAAATAAACCTGTAAATTCCTGTAGGATTGATATAGAATGGGATTAAACCAGTACTGTTCCAGCGGCGGAATGTGCCGCCTTTAAATTTTATCGTCATCACCTGAAAGGAACCGATGTTCCACAGCGAGATTTTTCGAGGTCCTTCTGCTTCAAGGAGGAAACCTGAACTGCGGTACTTCAAATGGTCAGCGGTTTTGCTTGGATGTTTGCTGTCAGCCCTATACCTGTATGCGGAGATTCACGCTGTTGAAGTCAGGCAGTGTACGGTCCGTGTAGCCGGACTTCCGTCCGGCTTCAACGGGTTTACGATCCTGCACCTGAGCGATTTGCACGGCAAGGAATTCGGCAGGAATCAGGAAAAACTGGCGGCGCTGATTAAGAAGCAGGAATACGACCTGGTGGCAATCACCGGAGACCTGGTCAACAAGTACGACCCCAAGAACGAACCGGTAGACCGGCTGCTGGAACACTTAAAGGGTAAGCCGGTTTACTTCGTGCCGGGCAACCACGACTGGTGGACCGGTTTTCAAACCGAGAAGATATTGCGGCAGCACGGGGTCCATATTCTGATTAACGAAGCCGAAAAGATCGCGCGGGGCAGGCAGCACATTTGGGTTCTCGGCGTGGATGACCCCTATATTCACCGTGACCGGTTGGATGTCGCACTCCACCCGGTAAAGGATTCGGCGCCGAGAATCTTGCTGGCCCACGCGCCGAACATCTTTCCGGAGGCGGTTGAGCGGAAGATTGACCTGGTGCTGGCCGGACACACCCACGGCGGCCAGATACGGCTTCCTTTCATCGGAGCGGTTACCGTCCCGGGCCAGGGGCTTTTCCCGGAATGGGATTACGGGGTCTTCCGGTCGGGGAAAACAACGCTGATTATCAACGGCGGTTTAGGGGAAAGCGGCATCCCTCTGAGGTTCAACTGCAAACCCGAAATCGTGCTGGTGACGCTGTCGGCGGAAAGCAATTGAAGCAAAATACCCAAAGGCCGGTTACTCTCCGGCCCAACCTTTACCCCTTGAACAGCCCATTTTAAACTTGTGGGTGCCGAGGACCGAAGACTTCCGCTTTCAAGATGAGCAGGATCCCCGGCAACCACTTTCCGCGGCGACGCACGGTCGCCCCTAAACTCCTCAGGTTCCGCCAAAACCGATGGTCACCTTCTCGCCCTCTACGATTACGGGCACCGCCCTCCGGCCTTCCGAATAGTCCAGCATTTGCTTCATCGCGCCGGGGTCTTCTTTCACGTCCAGGTAGCGGTAGGCAACCCCTTTCTTGGCGAAAGCATCCAGGGCAGCCTTCGTGTACGGTCACCCTTCTTTCCCGAAAATCAGAACCTTCTGAGACACGTACCCCACCCCCCTTCTATTTTGTCTTTCTTGTAATACTACCATAACACCTCATATGGAAAAAAGAAGGAGGAGGGAGACTCTCCACCCCCGCTTATGGTCTTGACAAAGAAATATTCCAGCGGGTTAGAAAGGCTTTATAATGTAAGATAGAAGATAAATCGTGCCGGGCCGCAGATGAAGGCTTTTTCCGGCCACTGCGTCCCACGGAGCACGGTTTCGGGAAAGGGTTAAAAGGTTATGCGGCAACTTGACCGGGCCACCTGGCTCTGGGTTGGAAAGTACCTGGTGTTATGCTACCTCATCACCGCAGGGCTTTTACTGCTATTTGCGGCGCCCCTGGATAATTTCCTCGCCACCAGATTTCCCGATCCCGGAACGGATGACTTATCCCTCCCTTACGTAATCCGGAACTTCCCTCCGGTTGGAATAGTATTCATCACCGCCATGTTCGTTTCGGCCCTCTTGGGTTTCCGGTTAAAAAGGTGCGCGTATCTGGGCGTGGCAATCTTGTTCGCCAACATCAGCCTTTTTTATCTTAAACAAAGGAACAAGGGGCAAGCATTCTTGATTAAAAAAATTAGCAGCGTTACGACCTTCGCCGGAATCGCTCTTTCGCTGCTCATTAGCTGGTCCAACTTTGGACCGGTAGTTGTCCACGTGATAAAGAACGGCTGGTAAAGCCAGTTTATTTAAACCTTCTGCGACTTTTAAAAACACAGTTGATTAACGCGAGGTGAAAGAATGGACGTGCCGCGAGACCTGATCGCTCCCTGCGGGCTGGACTGCTTCAACTGCAAGCTCCACGAGCGAAACATCACCGAAAACGCAAGAGCAAGGTTTTCGGAAGCGATGAAAATCCCGCCGGAGAAGCTGCCCTGCAAGGGTTGCCGGGGTGAAAAAGGCCGGCCGCTGATTTTTCCTTTGTGTCCCACGTACGCCTGCGCCGAACGGAAGGGGATCGAGTTCTGCTTCGAGTGCGGCGAATTCCCTTGCCCCAGGCTGCAGCCAGCCGCCGACGGCGCCGAAAAGTACACGCACAACATCAAGCTGTACAACCTCTGCCGGATGAAGCTGGTCGGCGTGGATAAATGGGCCGTGGAAGAAGCGCTGGAGATCAGGCTGAAGTACTTCAAAGGCAGGTTTGTCGTAGGTTCGGGCCCGGTCCTCGACTGATCACCGCCGCGCGAACGGCCTCCCATACGGCGTTTAAACAGCCCCGCCCCCTACCCCGGCACCCCCCCGGACCCAGCGTGCCTGATCCGTATTACACCGTTTCAGCGTCGAGAAACTGCAGCCAAAGCCGGCGTTGAAAACCTGCTGGTCCTTGAAAAACCCGGATACTTTTCTTCTGCTACTTCCCACCTGACTCGTTTCTTACTGGATACCGGAATTGATCAACCTGCGCTCAAAAGCCCGGTATGAAGTCGAACATGCTTCCCCGGTGCTTTAGCAATACCACTTCATCCCACAAGCGCAAGAATGGTGGTATTTTGTCAAATAGGTGGTTAAAAAGTCGCTTTTTGTCTTGACATAGAAATTATGGGCGATTAAAATGGGGGTAGATTCGACCCGCCGTGTACGTTGCCCGTTCCGGGGTGCTCTTTCCGGCGAGGCGACGAACTGACCATGTTAGTTCTTCGAAAATCTCGGTTAGACAAGCAGCGATGTCGAAAACGCATGGAGAACCTTTGTTCTGCCATGTGTTAAAGCCAAGGGAGGTGAGGAACCCCAACAGGAACCGCATGGCAAAAACACGCTAAAAGTGTTCTTCTTTGGGAAACGACAATCCGCAGTCCCGGATCACAATGCGCAGGGCGAAATTCGAAACCCCATGGAGGTGTGAGTATGGAACTCACAAGTATTTTGAAAGCAAGGGTGATCAGCCGGCGCGATTTTATTAAAATGATGACGGCAGCGGCCGCCGCACTGGGCTTGGCCGAAATCCTCCCCAAGGGCTGGGCGGAAGCCGCCGACAAGCTTGATGTAATCTGGCTCCACGGACAGGAATGTACCGGCTGTACGGAATCAATCATCGCCGGAATCGCCGGTTCCCGCTTCGACCAGCCCGACCCGGGCGAAGTAATCCTCAACTTCGTTGAGATCAAGTACCACGAAACCATCATGGCCGCATCCGGCGACGTGGCGGAAAAGGCCCTCGAAGACGCCATCGCGGAAGGAAACTACATCCTCGTGATGGAGGGTTCTGTTCCCGCCGCTGATCCGCGCTTCCTCTATGTTGCCGGCAAGCCTCTCGAGGACACCCTGGTTGCCGCAGCCAAAAACGCTACGGCCATTATCGCCATCGGCGCCTGTGCGACATACGGCGGGATCAACAAACCGTGCCCCTCCAACGGCCAGGGCGTGGGATATTTCCTCAAAAAATACGGCATTGACAAGCCGCTGGTCAATCTTCCCGGGTGCCCGCTCAAGCCCGAGTGGTTCTTCGGCACTGTTGTTTACTACCTCGCTTACGGCAAGCCGCCGGCGCTGGACCAGTACAAGCGCCCCAAGATGTACTTCAACAAGACCGTCCACGACGAATGCCCGCGCCGGATGTACTACCATCACGGGCTTTTCCTCCTGGATTGGAACGATCCCAAACAGGCCAATTACTGCCTGCTCCTGAAGGGATGCAAAGGGCCGGTCACTTACGCGAACTGCCCTACGCTCTTATGGAACGACGGGGTCAACTGGTGTATCGGTTCCAACGCCCCCTGCGCGGGGTGCACCGAACCGGAATTCTACGGCGGTTTCAGCCCGCTTTACCAGAATACCGTCGGGTACCATACGCACCCTAAATGATTGGTGAATTGCCCGGCGGAAGGCACAGCCCGAAATCGACTCCATGAAGGAGGTAATATAGTATGGCGCGTGTAGTCGTTGACCCCATTACCCGAATCGAAGGCCACTTAAAAATCGAAGCCGAAGTCACCAACGGTGTTATCTCCGATGCCTGGTCAAGCGGCACCATGGCGCGGGGAATAGAAAAAATGCTGACCGGCCGGGACCCCCGCGACGCGACCTATGTAACCGAGCGGCTCTGCGGTGTATGTTTCGGGTCCCACGGCTGGGCCTCCGCCATTGCGGTTGAAAAGGCCCAGGGAACGAAAAAATTACCGGAACTGGCACGTCTTCTGCGAAACTTGATCTTAGGAGCCTGCTGGCTCCACGACAAACCGCTGCATTTTTACCACCTTTCTGCCCTTGACTACCTGGACCTGGCGGTGCTCACCAATTATCAGGGTACCGACCCCAACCTTTTACAAATCAAGGAACTGCTCCGGACGAACCAGGCGGGCCCGCTTCTGCCGCGGTACACCCCGGATGAATACTGCGTCAAAGACCTGGATCTGGTCGCCCACTGCGTTCAGAGCTACCTCACCGCGCTGAAAATGCAGGCGGTGGCCAAGAAAATGGCGGCCATTTTCTGCGGGAAGCAGCCGCACCAGTCCTCGATCGTCCCGGGCGGTGTAACCCAGCTTCCCAACGCCGAGCAGCGGGGAGCTTTCAAGAGCCTGCTTGACCAGGTAGCCAATTTTATCAAGAACGTTTACGTGGCCGACGTCGTCCTCCTCGGCACGGGACCGCTTCTGGGGCTGGCCAAATCAGACGTCGGCGTGGGGTACCAGAACTTCCTCTGTTACGGCGGCTTCCCGGAGGACGACACCGGAGAAAACTTCCTCCTGCCTGCCGGCGCCATCGTCAACGGCTCGCTGGTCGAAACCAGCCCCGCGGCAATTGAACAGAAGATTACTGAAGCCGTAACGTACAGCTGGTACCTCGACACCGACGGCGGACACCCGTACAACGAGGGGCAGAATTTCACGCTCGACAAACCCGATGCTTACTCCTTCTTGAAAGCACCGCGGTATGACGGCAACCCGATGGAGGTCGGGCCGCTGGCGCGGCTGATGGTGGCCATCGCCCGGCAAAACTCGCACAGCGCCGTCAAAACGCTAACGGACCTGGTGGCCCAGGGAGTCAAACCGGGTGCGGTGGCCAGGCACGCTGCACGGGCCCTGGAGGCATTAATGATCGTGGACGGGATGTACCGGTGGCTGGACAAACTCGAAAGCCGCATCGCCCAGGGCGACCGGACCATTCACGACACCGCCCACTGGGAGCCTCCGGCATCCGGCCGGGGATACGGTCTCGTCGAGGCGCCGCGCGGGTCGCTCGGGCACTGGGCAATAATCTCCCAGAAGGTGCTCGCCAACTATTCAATGGTGGTTTCAACCACCTGGAACGCTTCCCCGCGGGACGCCGCCGGCCAAGTCGGGCCGATCGAAAAGGCGCTCATCGGTTGCCCCGTTCCCGACCTGAACAACCCGATTAACATCGTCCGGGTCGTCCGTTCCTTCGACCCGTGCATCGCCTGTGCCGTGCATCTGATCCACCCGACCTCAAACCGGGTGGTCAGGATTGAACTGAACGGCAGTACGGCTCTGTAAGCGTCTGTTTTCGGGTGCTCTAAGACGCTTGGAATAGAGAAGGAGGGAAAAGTGATATGAATCGGAAATGGGCGATTATCGGGGTGGCGATTACCGCCGCGTTCGTTTTCCTGGTCACAAATTTGAACCTCAACCCGGCAGGCGCGTACCCGAACATGGGCAGTAACTGCGCGGGCTGCCACGGCGGAAAAACCCCGGGCACAACGACGTCGACGACCACTACCAAGCCTACTACCACTACTACGACGACCAAGACCACGACAACCAAGACCGCAACAACCAAAACCACCGCCGCCAAACCGGCAGTCAAGCGCGTTTACAAACAGGCGATCATGAAAAAGATGGGTCTGAGTTTCCTGGGAACCACCGGTGAGGTAAACGTGGCCGTAATTGACGGCCGGGCGTACATTTCCGCCCGCGACCTCACCCAGTTACTCGGGGCACAGGCGGGCGTCAACAAGGACGCAACACAGCTTACCATAAACTATCCGCCTGAAGGCGCCACCAGCTGCAAGGCCTGCCACCCGGACGTCTCTTCGGCGCTGCCGGGCGTACCGTGTGAAGCGTGCCACAGCAACGGAGCGGCGCACATGAAGGCGCCTACCGCGGCGAAAGTCGGCAAGGGCGGTGTTGACGTTTGCGCTTCCTGCCACGCCCACATCGGCAAATGAGGACTTTGAGGCAGAACGACGCAAAGGGTTGATTTTTCTGATACCTGCCCAGCCGGGGGCAACGGGCAACACCTCGTTGCCCCTTTATATTTTTTGGAAAGCATAAAACTCCCGAGGCAGCGCCAGTTTTAAAGAATTTACCATAATTCCATCTTGATTTACATCAGTTATTAAACTTATGATAAAAAAAAGGTCAAGCGGGTGGTCCCGCAAGCGTTACAAATTTTTCCGTGTTTTGCCAGCGGTGGGTACCCCCGAGAGAGTTTTCCAAACCCAAACCTGCTGCCCGAGTGCCGGCGGCTAAATGGTTTTACGGAGGAGAAGCACGTGAAAAACGCCCCAAACCCCCGGATAGGCGTGGTCGTGTGCAGTTGCGGCGGCCAGATTGCCGAAAAAGTCAACGTAGAGGTACTGGCGGAAAAGGCGGCTGAGCTTGAAGGCGTAGTCAAGGTTTCCCGGGTGGACAACCTCTGCCGCCAGGATCTTTCTAGAATCAAGCAGGACTTCCAGGGTTGCGACAGGCTCCTTTTCGCCGGGTGCTCCGAAAGGTCGTCCCTCACCTTCACCGAGGACCGCATCGGCGCCCTCCTAAGTGAGATGGGTCTGAACAAGGCGATGTTCGAGGTCGCCAACCTGAGGGAGCAGTGCGTCTGGATTCACGACGGGGACCTGACGGGCAAGGCGCTGGACATGCTCCGGATGGCGCACGCAAAGCTCAAATCCAACCTTCCTACCCCGGACCCGGTAAAAATTATGCCGAAGAGCATCGTCATCGGCGGCGGTCCTGCCGGGATGCAGGCCGCCGTGGACCTGGCCGCCGCCGGAACCGACGTGGTCCTGGTGGAGAAGCGGGCTTACCTCGGCGGCCACTTCTGCCAGATCCCCTACCTGCTCCAGTGCGAAGGGTGGCCGGCGATGTGCGTCAGCGACTGCGTAGCCCCGGTCCAGGCACGGAAAGTCGCCTTCAGCCCCCGCGTCAAAATCCTCACGAACGCCGAGGTCGCCGACATCGCGCGGGAAAACGGGAACTTCAGAGTGACCATCACCAGGCAGGCCCGGTTCGTCGACCCGGAAAGGTGCGTGAGCTGCGGCAAGTGCGCCGAAGTCTGCCCGGTGGAGATGCAGAACGAATACGAGTACGGTTGGACAAAACGGAAGGCGATTGACAAGGAGTATAGGCTGGCGATTCCCGACACCTATACGCTGGATAGCGGCGCCTGCACCCGGTGCGGCGAATGTCTGAACGTCTGCCCCACCGGCGCGATAGACCTGGACGCCCAACCGGAAATCGTTGAAGACACTTTTGGAACAGTCATCCTCGCCACGGGTTTCAAGACCCTCAACCTGAACACCCTTGAAGAACTAAACTACGCTTCCCCCAACGTTTTGTCCAGCATGGAAATGGAACGCCTCATCGCGGCCCGGCTGAACCGCCCCGGCGGAGGAGAGGTCGAACGCATCACCTTCATGCTCTGCGGCGGGTCGCGGTCCGCCGGCAAAGAGATTCCGAAAGGTATGCCTTACTGTTCCAAGACCTGCTGCAGCATCGCGGTGAAGCAGGCGAACCGGGCGGCGGCGCTGAAGCCCCACGCCGAAATAGCGATGATTTACTTCGGCGACGTCCGGACGTACGGCAGGGCTTTCGAGCAGTTTTACAACGATGCCAAGGATTATGTGGAGTTCATTAACGGAGAGGTGGTCCGGGTAGAGGACGCGGACGCCGGCCTGAAGCTCCACCTGGTGACGCCGGACGGGGAAACAGAAGAACTGGAAACCGACCTGCTCGTCCTGGCCGAAGCCCTGCTTCCCCAAGGCAACAGATTGATTGAAAAGTTGAAGCTCAAAACGGACAGGTACAGCTACCCGCTCGAGGTCCAACCCCGGATCCTCCGGCCCACGGAGTCCTTCATCGACCGGGTTTACATCGCCGGAGCCGTCACCGGCCCCAAAATGGTCCAGGAGAGCATCGAACAGGGAAGCGCGGCGGCGCTGCGGGCCCTGCAGCACGGCGCTAAGGGCGAAAAGGAACTCCTGAAATTCGTGTCGGAGGTTGACCCGGAACGGTGCTCGCACTGCCGCATCTGTGAAACCGTCTGCCCCCACGGCGCCATTCGGATGACCGGGGAGGGAGCAGCGGTAGACCAGGCCTTCTGCCAGGGATGCGGGCTGTGCGCTTCCGCCTGTCCGAGCCACGCGATTCGGCTCCGCAACTTCAGCAACGCGCAGATTCTCGACCAGGTGGCGGTAGCGTTCTCGGAAGTCAACGGCGACGAACCGAAGATACTCGGACTGCTTTGTTACTGGTGCTCCTATGCGTCCGCGGACCTGATGGGAGTAAACGGCTTGAAGATTCCCCAGCAGAATTTCCGGAGCGTCCGCATCCGCTGCTCTTCTTCGGTCAACGCTGGCCTGCTCCTGGAGATTTTCAAGATGGGCGTAGACGGCATCATCATCGCCGGGTGCCCGCCGAAAAACTGTCACCACGGATCGGGCAACTACATGACGGCCAAAAGGGTGATGCTGCTGAATACGGTCATGCGCCAGCTCGGGCTCAGCGCCGGGCGGTTGAAGTGGGAGTACATCGGCGTGCCCATGTGGCGGGACCTGGCCAAGGCAATCGAAGAGATGGACAGAACGCTCCGGAAGCTTGGTCCAAATCCTTTCGGGAGGTCGCTATGAGCAGGATAAGAATTATTCTAAACTGGGGCGCCTCGTGCGGCGGTTGCGACGTCTCTATCCTCGACGTAGGGAGAGCGATTCTTGACCTGCCGGAAAGCGTCGAAATCCTTTACTGGCCCGTGGCCCTGGACTTCAAGCGCCAGGACCTGGAAAACCTGCCGGACGGGAGCGTGGACGTCGGCATCATCAACGGCGCGGTGAGGACGGCGGAGCAGGAAGAAGAAGCAAGGATCTTTCGTACGAAATGCAAGCAGATTGTCGCCTACGGTTCCTGCGCATGCTTCGGCGGCATTCCCGGACTGGCCAACCAGTTCACCAGTGAGGAACTTCTGCAGCGGGCGTATTTCGAGGCCCCGTCAAACGTGAACGAGGAGGGAACCATGCCGCAGCCGGTATCCGGGCAGGAAGGCTTCAGCCTGACCCTTCCGGAATTCTTGCCGGAAGTGCGGTCCCTGGAGCAGGTTGTACCGGTAGACTGCTACGTTCCCGGCTGCCCGCCGTCGAACAGCACCATTATGGAGCTGTTGGGCGCGCTCGGCAGCATCGCCGCGGGGAACGCCGCCAAAAAGGTTCTGGCGTCCGACAAGGCTCTTTGTTACGACTGCCCGCGGGGGAAAACAAAGGAAGCCAAAAAAGCCGCCACGTTGTACCGCCCCCACGAGATTATCGCCGGCAGCGAACATTGCCTCCTTGAACAGGGCATTGTATGCCTGGGTTTTGCAACCCGGGGCGGCTGCGGGGCGCGCTGCATCAACGTGAACATGCCGTGCCGGGGCTGCTACGGGTGGCTCCCGGCAATGTCCGACCCCGGCGCGGAGGCAATGTCGGCGATAGCGTCGATAACCGGTGAATGGGAAGATTACCTCCAGCCGCCGAAGATAATGGAGGTCCTGGAGGCCGTCAAAGACGCCGTGGGCATCTTTTACCCGTTCTCACTGCCTTCGGCGATAATAAACAGGAAAAGAGGATAGCGATGGCGAGAAAGATCTCAATTCAACCGAACACGCGCCTTGAAGGGCACGGCAAGGTTGAAATCATCCTCGACGATGCCGGAAACGTGGTGGACGCGTTTTTCCAGGTCATCGAGTTCAGGGGCTTTGAAAAGTTCTGTGAAGGCAGGCCGGTGGAGGAACTGCCCCGGATCACGCCCAAAATCTGCGGCGTCTGTCCCGGAGCCCACCACACGGCGTCGGCCAAGGCCTGCGACGCGGTTTACGGCGTCGCGCCCCCCGAGGCCGCCAGAAAACTGCGGGAGATGTATTACTGCGCCCACATGGCCCACAGCCACATCCTGCACTTCTTTGCCTTGGGCGCTCCCGACCTGCTCTTGATGCACGAAGGTGCAGCAAAACGGAATATCTTCGGACTCGTGGCCGCCGCCGGCAGGGAAATCGGCGCCGCCGTAGTTGACAACCGGGGTTACGCGCAGCGCATCCAGGAGATAGTCGGCGGCCACCCGATTTACCCCGTTTCCTCCCTGCCCGGGGGCCTTTCGAAACCCCTGGCCGAAGAAGACCGTAAGGAAATCGAGCGCCTGGCCGGCGCCCTGGTTGGATTCAGCAAGCAGAGTCTGGAAATCTTCGAGAACCTGGTCCTGAAGAATCAGGAACTGGTGGAAATCATCGCCGGCGACCTCTACCGTCACGAGACCCATTATGCGGGAATGGTTGACGCGAACAACAGGGTAAACTTTTACGACGGCAGAATCAGGGTTGTCGACCCCGAAGGCAAAGAGGTTTGCATTTTTGAACCGAAGGATTACCTGGACCACATCGGCGAACACGTGGAACCGTGGAGCTACATCAAGTTCCCCTACCTGAAAAAGAAAGGCTGGAAGGGCTTTATGGACGGCCCGCACAGCGGCGTGTACCGCGTCAACTCGCTGGCCCGGTTGAACGTGGCCGACGGAATGGCAACCCCTCTGGCCCAGGAGGCCTATGAAAAGCTGTACCGCTTTTTCGGCCAAAAGCCGGTACACCACACCCTTGCCTACCACTGGGCGCGGCTCGTGGAACTGATGTATGCCAGCGAAAGGGTCCTGGAGCTGGCCCGGGACCCCCAGGTCACCGACCCCCACGTCCGCAACGTCCCGTCCGGAAAACCTGCGGAGGGCGTCGGCGTGGTCGAGGCGCCGCGCGGCACCCTTTACCACCATTACGTTACCGACAAGAAGGGACTCGTGCAGAAGGTGAACCTGATCGTGGCCACGGTGCAAAACAACGCCGCCATCAACATGTCCGTGAAAAAAGCCGCCCAGGGACTGATCAAAGACGGCCGGGTCGACGAAAAGCTCCTGAACATGGTAGAGATGGCCGTCAGGGCCTACGACCCCTGCCTGGCCTGTGCCAGCCACATGATACTGGGCAGGCTGCCCCTGGAAATCAGAATTTACCGGCGCGGAGAACTTTACCGGCACATAGTTCCCGGCCAGAGAGCCTGAAACCGGCACGCTGGCTCAAGCGGATGCAACGGCTGATTTGGGAAAAACCATCACCTCGAACCGCAGGCTCCTTTGGAGCGGCGCACCATTAATACCGTCTGAGGAGGGAGCAACATGGAACGCTTTCGCAAATACGTCGGCAAGAGCTTGAACCTGGAGAACGTGAAGGATGCCGAAAAGCTGTCCGCCCTCGGCATCGCCGGGAGGTACGTCCCCGAGCCCCCGGAAGATTTCGACGAGTTCGAGTTCACCACCGATTTCGGCGGGGAAACCGTGGTAATCCTGGTGACGGTCGAAATGGGGAAAATAAAAAGGCTGCTTTTCAGCCTCGCCGACCAGGCAGACCCGGATCTTACCAGGCCTTTAACCGAATCCCAGTTGGTGGATTTCCTGTCTGCAAAGGGCGAGCAACTCCTCCAGTTTTTCGATCACATCGCCGCGGAAGGTTAAGAACCGGTGGAACCCTCACCCCGGATTGCCCTGACGATGACCGCACGCTCCTTCTCTCCCGGCGGTGTGATCCCGCTCGGTTGGAAGGCTATTTGTCTTGCCGTTTCCGAACCAAAGAGCCACCGGAAGTCCTCGGCAAACAGCTCCTCGGGGTCAATACCCGGATGCCGGCCTCTCACTTCCAGGTACCGGTCAAACTCTGTTTCGGACAAAAAATAAAACCGGACCAGGTGTCCGATTTCGTGGGTTATCGTTGCGGCTACGTAGCACGGAACGGCCGGCTCCGCCGGCTTCAGGGTAAGCGTTCTGCCGGAAGAGGGATCCAGTTCGAAGATGGGCCCGAGCATGCCGCCGCAGGGAGTGAGTACAACCGCCTTGCCCCGCGCGGGAAACGAATAGCCGGTAACGAGCGACCCGTCTTTGGCCTCGTAACAGGGTCCGGCGAGGCGGATCCGCCACTTCTCGGCGCAAGCAGTGGGAAGCGTTGCAGCAAGGTGCCGCAGTTCCGATAACGCGGCTTTTTGGGCTTCAGGCGGAACGCCCCGCGCGGCGAAAAGCCGCACGTTTCCCACGCGCGCAAGCGGAGTCTGACCGAAAATACACAGGAGCGGGGGAACAAGTGGCGCTATCAAAAGCATTACCACCAAGACCGAAACGAAAAGATAAAGCCTCCGCATCCTACCACCAGCTTCGGTTCTTTTAGGCGCCGGAAAAGAACATAAGGATGATGTTTTTGACTATATTTTTTTTCGGCCGTCCTTGACCCGAACTGAAGACGCGAAAAAAGAAACTTCTCCGGCTTAAAAATCTTTTGTGTTATACTTTGGGCAGAACGTCTGTAACTCTGCAGAGCACCATTTGGGACGGAGCAGCTTCAGGCGGTAGCAAGAATACAGGAGGAGCAAGATGCGTTACGAAAGTACCAGGGGTCAGACGGCCCGTGTCAGCGCCGCACAGGCAATCCGGGAAGGCATCGCCCCGGACGGCGGACTTTACGTTCCCGAAACCCTGCCGCGGCTCGAGCCGGCAGAGATAGCCGCCTGGCGGGATGTCTCCTACCAGGAGCGTGCCGGGCGCGTCATGACTCCTTTTCTTGCCGGTTTTACCGCGGGAGAAATCGGTCATTGCGTCACCGCCGCCTACAACCCGGAAAAATTCGGTCAGCCGGAAATCGCGCCGCTTCGGCCGCTCGGCGACGGCTCCTACATCCTGGAACTGTGGCACGGACCGACCTGTGCCTTCAAGGACATGGCCCTGCAGATCCTCCCCCATCTGCTGACCCTGTCGGTCCGGAAAACCGGCAGCACCGCGGAAATTGTCATCCTGGTGGCCACCTCCGGCGACACCGGCAAGGCAGCGCTGGAGGGCTTCCGGGACGTTCCCGGAACCAGGATTATCGTTTTTTTCCCGAACGAAGGCGTAAGCGAGGTCCAGAAACGGCAAATGGTTACCCAGGAAGGCAGGAACACCTGGGTGGTAGCGGTGGAAGGAAACTTTGATGACGCCCAGGCCGGTGTGAAAGAGATTTTCACCGACCTGGAAATCAGGGAGCGCCTCAAAAAGTCCGGTTTTGAGTTCTCTTCGGCCAACTCGATCAACTGGGGCCGGCTCCTGCCCCAGATCGTCTACTACTTTTCGGCCTGTGCGGATCTGCTTGCAAAAGACGTCATCCGGCCGGGAGAAGGGGTTAACTTCGTTGTCCCGACCGGCAACTTCGGCAACATCCTGGCCGGTTTTTACGCGCGGGAAATGGGGCTGCCGGTCAAGAGACTCATCCTGGCGGCCAACGCCAACAACGTCCTCACCGATTTCGTCCACACCGGTGTTTACGACCGGCGCCGGCCGTTTCACAAAACCATTTCACCGTCAATGGACATCCTCGTTTCGAGCAACCTCGAACGGCTGCTCTACGAACTCACCGGCCGGGACGCCGCCCGCGTCCGCGCCTGGATGCAGGAACTCAAAGATACCGGCCGCTATACTGTTGACGACACCACCCGCACGCGGGTCCAGGAAATCTTCTGGTCCGACTGGGCCGGCGACGATGCCGCACTGGCCACGATCAGGGAAACTTACTCCCGGTACGACTACGTCCTCGACCCCCATACGGCTGTGGCCCGCAGGGTGTACGACAACTACCGCCGGGAAACCGGCGACGCCACGACGACCGTGGTGCTGTCTACTGCCAGCCCGTTCAAGTTCAACCGGGACGTGGCCCGGGCGCTGCTGGGCGAAGAAGTCGCCCGGACCCACGACGAATTCGCGCTGCTGGATCTCCTTGCCCTCCATACCGGCTGGCCGGTGCCGGCACGCTTGCGAAATCTTGCCGAAAAGCCGGTACGCCACCGGCGCGTCGCGCGGCGGGAGGAAATGAAGGCCGTGGTAGCAGAAATCCTTGGGATTTAAACCCAGAGGTTGTTCGTGTACTGCAATCCAAAGGAAGGTGATGAAATGAACGAAGATTTCCCGGTTCCGGAAGCGGCGGACATAGTGGTCCTCGGCGGCAGCGTAGCAGGCCTTACCACCGCTACTGTGGCCAAGCGTTATTACCCTGATAAAGGCGTGGTTCTGATCCGGCGCGATTCCCCGGTACCGATCCCCTGCGGCATCCCCTACCTCTTCGGCACCATCGGCGCGGTGGAACGAAATCTCGTTCCGGACGCGGTGCTGGATTTTGAAGGTATTGAACTGGTCGAGGGCGAAGTGACGGCCATCGACCGGGAAGCCCGCAAGGTGATCCTGAGCGACGGCCCGGCGATAGCTTACGAAAGGCTGGTCCTGGCCACCGGTTCGACGGCAACCATTCCGCCGATTCCCGGCGCGGATAGAAAGAATGTCTTCACGATCCGGAAAAACCCGGAGGCGCTCGCCGAGTTTCTCGCCGCTTTGAAGGCAGCCGAGGACGTGGTAATCATCGGCGGCGGTTTCATTGGCGTGGAATTCGCCGAGGAGATCCGCAGGTACAGCGAGAAAAACGTCACCATCGTCGAGGTCCTGCCCCACTGCCTGGCGCTTTCCTTCGACGAGCCCTTCTGCATCGCCGCCGAAAAGGAACTTACCGCCGCAGGTGTCAAGCTCCTGACCGGCCAAAAGGTGGCGGAGATAACCGGCGGGGAAGAAGTCGCCGGTGTACGCCTTTCCGGGGGCGAAGAACTCAAGGCGGACCTGGTTCTCGTTGCGGCAGGCGTCCGGCCGAACGTCGAGCTGGCCATCCAGGCCGGACTCCGGGCCGACCCTGTGGCCGGGATCTGGGTCGACCGGACCATGCGAACCGAAGACGGGAACATTTTCGCTTGCGGGGACTGCGCCGCCAAAATCTCGTTTTTCAAGGGAAAACCGAGCCATACCCGGCTGGCCTCGGTGGCGACGATGGAGGCCAGGACGGTGGTAGCCAACCTGTACGGCGTGCGCCGCGAGAACCCGGGGGTGATCGGCGTGGTATCAACAGTAGTCGGCAAACTCACCCTGGCCGCCGCCGGTCTCACGGAAGAGCTTGCCCGCCGCGAAGGCTACGCGGTGTTGGTAGGCGAAGCCTCTTCTCCCAACCGGCACCCTAAAGTAATACCGGGAGTGAAGGAAACGAAAGTAAAGCTGGTATTCGAAAAGCATTCGGGAAGAATCCTGGGCGGCCAGGCAATGGGCGGCGAAAGCGTCGGTGAACTGGTGAACGTCATCGCTGCCTGCATCCTGAACCGGATGACCCACGACCAGATCGCCTCCTTCCAGATGGGGACGCACCCGCTGCTCACCGCCGCGCCGACCAACTACTACCTCACCGTGGCCGCCGAAAGCGCGGCCCAAAAAGCCTTTGCCACCCGGTAGAAAACCGTCAGGCAGACGAGGTCGCTACTACCCAACCGCGCGCTGAAAGAAAACGAAAAAAGGGGGCCGTCTTTAAGAGTAATCGGGTGGCCCCTTTAAACGCTTTTGAACGCTAAAATTGCAGGCTGAATTTCGGTGTAATTTCACGTCCTGCGGGACAAAATAAAGCTTGCACTCCAAAATCTGTCCAGGGGTGAGGATATTGCTGTCCGAAAAGGAAGCAATGGAACTGGGGGAAAGGATCATGGGGCATATCTGCCTGGTCGAAAAATACCGGGTATACGCCCAGCAGGCCCCCGACCCGCAAATCAAGGACATCCTGAACCGGCACCAGCAGATGTTCCAGAACCACTATCAGACGATGGTCGGGTTCCTCCAGAACGCACAGAATTTTCCCGGCGGGGTAATGCCCCAGACTCAATGGCGCTACAGCTAAAAGAAAGGAGCGGTTGTAATGCCCTATTACCGGCAACTAAGCCCTATCAGTATGGCCATCGACTGCCTGAATAGCACGAAATACCTCGTCCTGCGCGACGCCTACGGGGCGATGGAGACGGCCACGCCCCAGTTGAGGCAGGCTTTCAGCCGGATGGCGCAGGAGCACCTGGCAATGGCAGACGAGTGGTTCGGTTTGATGCAGAGCCGGGGCTGGTACCAGGTTTTCCAGGCCCGACCCGAAATGCTCGCGCAGACAATGAACCATGTTCAAACCGTGATTTCGCAGTCCCAGGGTACGCCGATGCAACCGGAAACACAGCAGTTCTATACCCCCCGTTAGCTTCAGCGCCGGACTAAGTTTCGGGCCCGGTCTGCTTCTCACCGCGACCGGGCCCGCGGTTTTAAGAGGGAAGCCACCCTGTACCCGCCGAACATAAAAACCTGCCGGGAAAAGAACGGAGCGGGCGGGCGCGAGGAATATTCCGGCACCTGCGGAGTCCCCACTGCCGGGCGACACAGGCGGTCTCAACCCGGTTTCAACGCTGCACGCTGCAGCCTGGAGATAAACTAGAGGGCTTAGAAATTATTATGCAGAGGAATCTTTTTGTTTATTTCTGCGGTTGGCGCTCTTCGGAAAGTGGCAGAGGAAAAAAAACGTAGCCTGTTCCCTTTTTACGCCGGGACTGATACTAACTGATAATGATGTTGGCAGACAGTTTCACCTTCTCTCGCTCCAGCAACTCGGTCAGGGTCAGGTTTTCTACGGGCCAAAGTCCTTCCACCGCGAAGTAGGCGTTGTTGGCGGCGTGGTAGCCGAAAGGTTTTTCGGCCCCCACTAACACCTGGTTCCATTCCGCGCCGAAGTAGTCTTCGAAAGCCCTTTGCAGTTCTTCCGGCACGGTAATGTCCTCCGGAAGTCCAAGCCAGATCTTTGCCAGGCTGCCGACGGCAACCACCCGCCGCGGGGCGATTCACCCGGTTTCGTAAAAGTAAACCGGGAGCCGCGCCGCCCGTTTGAGCAGGCCCCGCGCCGCTAGGCCCGCAAAAACTTCCCCGTCCATCGTCCCGAAAACGACAAAGGGGTGCCTTGAGGCGATGTCGAAAATCTCTTTCAGCCGGCCGCAGCCGAGTGCCACCAGAAGCATTCCCTCGCTCACGCCGGGTTTCTCCCTCTTACCCTGCATCATCAAACAAGCCTGTGGAAAGGTAACGTTCGCCTCCGTCCGGAAAGACCACCACCACCAGCTTCCCCGCGTTCTCCGGACGCCCGGCCACGGAAAGAGCCGCAAAACAGGCTGCTCCCGCAGAAATACCCGTGAGCATTCCTTCCTTCACCGCCAGGGACCGCGCCATCTCACACGCCGCCTCCGTCGGCACCGGGAAAACCTCGTCAATCAAATCCCTGTCCAGCACCTGTGGCACAAACCCCGCACCGATTCCCTGGATACCGTGCTTCCCGGCTACACCGCGGGAAAGCACCGGTGACTCCGCCGGCTCTACGGCGACCGTTCTTACCCCGGGTTTGCGTTCTTTCAGCGCCCGGGCAACGCCGGTGAGGGTGCCGCCGGTGCCGACACCGGCGACCACAATGTCTACCCGTCCTTCCGTATCCCGCCAGATCTCCGGTCCGGTGGTCCGGTAATGGCTTTCCGGGTTGGCCGGGTTGCCGAACTGGTTCGGGGTGAACGCCCCCGCCGCCGCTGCAATCTCCTCCGCGCAACGAACCGCACCCGGAATCCCTTCCGCCGCCGGCGTCAGGACCACCTCAGCACCGAGCGCCCGCAGGAGTTTGCGGCGCTCTTCACTCATCGTCTCGGGCATGGTGAGGATCACCCGCAGGCCGAGCCGCACCCCGAGCCAGGCCAGCGCGATACCGGTGTTGCCGCTGGTGGGCTCAACAATCGTGTCCCCACGCCGGATCAATCCCCTCGCCAGCGCGTCCTGGAGCATCCACCACGCCGGCCGGTCCTTCGCGCTTCCCCCGGGATTAAACCATTCGCACTTCGCCGCTACCCTGGCCGGCAGGTCGGCGGCGATTCTCGCCAATTCGACCAGGGGTGTGTTCCCGATTAACTCCAACAGCGCATCGTTGACTTCGTGCACCCTCCACCTCCGAAAAAGTCGAGAATTCGCAAAAACGAGCACTCGCAAACCCTCTACAACCTGTTGTTTCTGATTTTATAACGTTTGCAGACGCAAAACAACAACCTGCTCCGAACCAGCCCAAAGCAAAAAGAGACACAGTAAAACCCGCTCCTCGATTCGAAACAAAAACCCCGCTTCACGCGGGGTTCCAACGAGAAACAGTACCAGGTATTGTCCCTGAAGCAAACCTTACATCATGTCGGGAGACATCCCGGCTCCCATCTTGTTCTTGTCTTTCTCCGGCTTTTCCGCCACCAGGCACTCGGTGGTCAGGATCATGGAAGCAATGCTGGCCGCATTCTGCAGCGCCGAACGCGTCACCTTCACCGGGTCGATGATCCCGGCCTCAATCATGTTCACGTATTGCTCGGTCAACGCGTCGAACCCGATCCCCGGATCGCTCGCTTTGACCTTTTCGACCACGACAGACCCTTCGTAACCGGCGTTGTTCGCGATCTGGCGCAGGGGTTCCTCCAGCGCCCGCCGCACGATGTTCACACCGGTCTGGACGTCCGGGCTGTCGAACTTCAGGTCGTCGAGCACCGGGAGGCAGTTGACAAACGCAACCCCGCCGCCGGGCACAATCCCTTCC
>JASEJH010000049.1 GCA_030016455.1 Thermoanaerobacteraceae bacterium | reverse complement strand
CTTGGAGGCAACATCTGCAATCCGCTCGCCGTAGTTCACCACGACATAAAGATCAATTGCAGCCTCGCGTTCCCCAACTTCAACCTTCACGCCCTTGGACAGGTTTTTGCGCCCCAGCATTTCCGCGATGCCGCCGGCGATACCGCCGCTCATCCCGGCAACACCTGGAACCTCGGTGGCCGCGAGCCCGGCAATAATGCCTACTACTTCATTGGCAATCCGCACTGCGCCCATTTCGCTTCTCAGTTGTTCATACGTTGCTTCCGTAGCCAAACCTACACCTCCCTTTACGTAAAGGTTAATCTTATCATACTAAATTTTTCCCCTTAACGCAACTTTAATTCCTCTTCGCTCAAAATACGGCGCTGCACAAAATTGGTATACACCTCGCCCCGGCGAAAAAAGGCGTTCTGGAGTACCCGCTGGTGGAAGGGAATGGTCGTAGGCACCCCTTCGATGATAAACTCCTCCAGAGCGCGCTGCATCCGGCTGATGGCTTCGTCGCGGTCCCGTCCCCACGCAATCAGCTTCCCGATGAGGGAATCATAATGGGGCGGAATGACGTAGCCCGGAAAAACAGCCGTGTCAACTCGTATCCCCGGGCCTCCGGGTACCAGGAAAGAGGTAACCTGCCCCGGGCAGGGGCAAAAGTTCCGCTGTGGGTCCTCCGCGTTGATCCGGCACTCAATGGCCCAGCCTTCTACCCTGACCTCCTCTTGCGCGGCCGGCAAGGGCTCGCCGGCGGCGATTCTGATCTGTTCTTTAACCAGGTCCCAGCCGGTGACCATCTCTGTGACCGGATGCTCCACCTGAATCCGGGTGTTCATCTCAATGAAATAGAAGTTTTTTTGTTTATCTAACAAAAACTCTACCGTTCCGGCACTGTAATAGCCGACGCTCCGGGCCGCCCTTACCGCCGCCTCGCCCATTGCTTTTCGCAACTCGGGGCTGAGCGCCACCGACGGGGCTTCCTCCAACAGCTTCTGGTTCCGTCGCTGAATGGAACAGTCTCGTTCGCCGAGATAAATGATGTTTCCGTGGTGGTCTCCCAAGATCTGAAACTCGATGTGGCGGGGTTCTTCCACGTATTTCTCCAGGTAAACCTCCGGGCTGCCAAAAGCCGCTTCAGCCTCGACCTGGGCCGATTGCAGCATCTTCTCCAACTCGCCCGGCGTGTGGACGATCCGCATCCCCCGCCCGCCGCCGCCGGCCGACGCTTTAACCAGCAACGGGTAGCCGATTTCCCGCGCCATTTCGAGCGCCTCCGTAACGTTTCGCACAACCCCTTCGGAACCAGGAACCACCGGCACTCCTGCCGCGGCCACGGTTCTCCGGGCCTCAGCTTTTGCACCCATTTTCTCCAGCGCCTCCACCGGCGGGCCGATGAAGGTGATACCGCAGCTCCCGCAGACTTCGGCGAAACTTGCGTTCTCTGCCAGAAAGCCGTAACCCGGGTGGATGGCCTCCGCCCCTGAAATCTCCGCCACGCTGATAATATTCGTGAAGTTGAGATAGCTCTTGCCTGCCTCCGGCGGACCGATGCAAAAGGCCTCGTCCACGAGCCTTACCGGTAGGCTTTCCCGGTCGGCTTCCGAATAGACCAATACCGTCTTTATTCCCAGTTCTTTACAGGCCCGGATAACCCGGAGGGCGATCTCGCCCCGGTTGGCGATCAGGATCTTCTTAAACATCGAATACTCCCCTTCTATGAGACCGCTTTACAAACTTCGCCTGGCTATTTCATCTTTTTACCATGCAGTTTTTTCGCGGTCTCCAGGCCATTCCCAAATTTAACCACCTAAAAGCTGGCGAACTCATTCTTTGGCGGTTAAGTAGTTTTGCAACACTCTCCTAGCCCCCGTTTAACCTTTCTTACGGATCAGGAAAAGGGGCTGTCCGTACTCCACCGGGTGGCCGTTTTCCACCAGGATTTCGACGATTTCCCCCGCCACTTCGGCCTGGATCTCGTTCATTAACTTCATCGCCTCGATGATGCACAGAACCTGGCCTTTCTCTACTACGTCCCCCACCTGTACATACGGCGGGGCGTCCGGCGCCGGCGCGCGGTAAAACGTTCCCACCATCGGCGCCTGTACCGTAACCAGGTCCTCTGCCGGAACGGCCTCCTTCTCAGCCTTCGCCGCCGGTGCCGGGAGAGGAGTTTCCGTTGCCGCGTCCCCTCTCACCGAATGGCCGCTCCCCTTCCGGATGGTGAGCTTCGTCCCCGCAGTCTCCAGCGAAAACTCGGTGACGTCGCTCTCCTCCAGAAGTTTTAACAATTCACGGATTTCCTTTATATTCACACCCTCAGCCTCCTTCGCGGGACTGGCCGCCTTTTTCTCTTCCTGGCTCTGCGCCAGGGCCTTGATTTCTCCCTTCTTCCGGGCTTCGAGAAAGCGCCTTGCCACCTGCGGGAAAAGCGCGTAGGAGAGAACGTCTTCCTCGGAAGTTGCCAGATCTTTTATCTCTTCCCTTAGTTTTTCCAGAACAGGTTCCAGTAAATCGGCCGGCCTGCACGTAATCGGTTCGCGGCCGTTCAAAACCTTTTTCTGGATCTCCGGGTCGATCGGGCCGGGAGGCCGCCCGTAGAAACCCTGGACGTAACGCCGCACCTCTTCCGGAATAAACTTGTAACGCTCCCCGGCCAGGACGTTTAAGACCGCCTGCGTGCCCACAATCTGGCTGGTTGGCGTAACGAGAGGCGGGTAGCCCAATTCCGCCCGCACCCGCGGGATCTCGTTCAGTACGTCCTGCAGCCGGTGGATGGCCTTTTGCTCCTGAAGCTGGGTCACAAGATTGGAAATCATTCCGCCCGGCACCTGGTGTTCGAAAACCTGCATGTCGTGGATGCGCGTGACCCCCCGTTCAAACCCCCGCTTCTTCCGAACCTCCTCAAAGTACCCCGCGATTTCAAAAAGCTCCTTGATCCGAAGACCGGTATTGTAAGGCGTTTCTCTGAGCGCCCGGACTACCGTCTCCACAGGCGGCTGCGACGCGCCAAAGGCCAGGGGAGCGGAAGCGGTGTCCACAATGTCAACCCCGGCTTCGGCCGCCTTCAGGTAGGCGCCCACCGCCATCCCCCCGATATAGTGGCAATGGAGCTGTACCGGCACCGGGAGCTTTTTCTTAAAGAGGCTGACCAGTTGGAAGGCGCTATACGGGGACATCATCCCGGCCATGTCCTTGATGCAGATCGAATCTGCCCCCAGTTCTACGAGTTTTTTGGCCGTTTCCAGATAATGCTCCGTCGTGTGCACCGGGCTCAAGGTGTAAACGACCGTCGCCTGCACGTGAGCCCCGGCCTCTTTGGCCACTTTCATGGTAAACTCGAGGTTGCGGATATCATTCAAGGCGTCGAAGATCCGGATCACGTCGAGGCCGTTGGCTACCGCCCTTCTTACAAACGCCTCCGCAACGTCATCCGCGTAATGTCCGTAACCCACAAGGGACTGCCCCCGGAGGAGCATCTGCAGCCGGGTGTTCTTGATCCGCTTGCGCAGTTCCCGCAAGCGCTCCCACGGATCCTCATAAAGATAACGCAGGCAGACGTCAAAGGTCGCGCCGCCCCAAACCTCGAGCGCGTGGTAACCGACGGCGTCCAGGCGCTCCGCGATGGGCAGCATATCCTCGGTACGCATCCGCGTCGCCCACAGGCTCTGGTGACCGTCACGCAGCGTGGTATCCATGATTTTGACCGGACGCTCCATTTGAAAACCCTACCTCCCTCAAGCAAGAAAACAAGTACGGGTAATAAGCCGGTTCAAGCCGCAAATTTCTGGTATAGTCAATAATTATAATCCAAAGTGCAGACCCTTGGAAATAGGCTGAAGCAAAGTATACAATAAACTTTAGGTTCCAAAACCCCTGAGAGAGCGGTTGCCCGCCCGGGGCTTATCCGAATATTCCGACTAATTGGGCAGGAGAAGGATATCGACTTGGCCGCGGCGAATCCAGCAATAAAAACTTCCATAGACAGGTGTACGGGTGCGTTTATTAACGATCGCCTTCGGTCCCCACCGGGTGGAAATGCTGGGCCTCATGGAAAAGCAGATCAAACGCCACCAGGTGCTCATCCTGGAGGAACCACCCCATCCGGATTTCCACCGGGTCCTGAAGCGGAAAGCCAGTATCCGCAACTATCTCGCGACGGGCGATTTCGGCTTCCCGCGGTATGTCCTGCGCGCGTACCGGCTCTACCAGCAGCTTTACACCGCGCAGGGGATCTCTTTTTTCCAGGTCGACCCTTATCTTGCCATCGCCAAGAACCTCGCGGAGGGACAGGCGCCGCGGACAAAGCGCGAGTACGCGGTGTGGCAGCGGGAGCACGAAGCCGCCGATTCTCTGCTCCAGTACTATACGGCAGCGGCCAGCCAGAACTTCGAAGCCATGGTGCGGACGGTAAAACTTTTCGCCCGGTCCGACGCCCGCCGCATTCGGCTGAGAGAAGAAATGCGCTCCGAGGCCATTGCCGGGATACTCAAGGAAACCAGCGGCGACGTCTATGTGGAGGCCGGATACATCCACCTCATCCTGTACCCGCTTCTCAAAAAAGCGGTACCGCCGGAGGTAAGGCCCAGAGTGCTTTTCCTCCTGGGCGAGCCCATCAGGCAACTGACCCACCTTCCCTGGCGCCAGCCGCTTTCGCCGGGCGACGTGCTCACGTTGCGTTACGTTTACGGTAAACCGGAAGGCCCCGGGGACAGCCTCCTCGCCGCGCAGAGTCTGGTTTACGTCCACCTGGTCTCCAAAGAAGAAAAGCTGCCGACCCCCGCAGACCCCTACCCCCACCTCAGGGAAGAACTTGCCCTCTGCAACTGGGTGCGGCGGCTGACCTACCAGGAATGCGCCGGCTTTTTCCGGCGCCCGGACCCGGTGGCATCGAAAAACTGAGCTTCAGTCGCGCCTGAGGATCATCACCTGTTCCTGCGGGAGCCCCAGGCTGTGGTAAACGATATTGACGATGGTGGCGTTCTCTTCCGCGTTTAGCTTTCCGGGTATTACCACCGTAACCCCCTGTTCTTCGATCACCACCAAGGCGTCTTCAAAGCCTTTGGCCCGTAAGATATTCTCCGTGCGGGTTTCTCTCTCCGCCTGCCGGGCAAGGGCCATCAGTTTCTCCTGGGCCTCCTGCCGCGTCGTCGCGCTGGTCTCCTCCCGCGCAGCGATCTCCCGGAGCAGTTCCAACTCCCGGCTGCGCTTCGCCTCGCGTTCCAGCCGGTAATCCACAAAAAAACTGTCTGCCTCCGGCTTCAGAACCTTTTCCTCCACCTGCGGCCCCGGTGAAGGCACGGCCGGCGTGACCACCTCCACCGCTTTCGGGGCCGGTGCTTTTACCTCCGCGACGATGCGTTTTGTCACCTCGTAGGCGCCGAAAAACATCCCGGCCGCCAGCACCGCGAGCAAACCTACCACCAGCGGCCACCGCACAAGAACGCAACGCACGCTATTTCACCTCCGGCAAGTTAATCAGCCCGGAACGCGGCAGCACCAGGATGCGGTGGGCCTCCACTCCCAGCGCCACCTGCGCGGCATGAAAAAGCTTTAGCTTTACTTGAGGATCGGTGGCGCCGTCCGCCACCACGAGCACACCCAGAAGCTCGGGCGCCTCCTCCCGGGTCACCACGGCCTCTTCCCTCTGCCCTCCCCGCACCACGACCACCTGGTCGTTGGTGTTATCCTCCGTAACCATGCGGCTCGTCCCGGCCTTATCCTGCTCCTCGGTGACGCGCCTGCCGATGGTTGTATTTACGGCGTACTCCTGCCTGGTGGACTCCGCCAAGCGAACGGTAACCTCCACCACCCCGGCGCCTTCTACCTCCTGAAGCACCGCCCGGAGGTGCTCGGCCAGGTACTTCTCCTCCTTCTGAATGACCGAAGTCTCCGCACTGCCGGAAGAAATCTCATTCGGAGCAGAAGTCAAGGCTGCGGGCTGGCGCGCACCTTCCCCAAGACTCCCAAAAACAAGTAAGATAACCCCGGCCAGCCCGAAAAGGGAGAGCTTGATCCAGTATCCCGCCCTTTTCGTAAGCGCGCTGTCCTTCCCAAAAACCGATTCCAGGAACTCTTTCACTTTCCCGCCCCCTTTAAAGCTTAAGCTGATGGACCTCTGGGGTCAGTTCGAAGTTCAATAGTTCGAAGTTAGGCTTAGCAGATAGCCCAGCACTCAGTACAGTCCTTGAAGTTTGAAGCCGCCACGTCATTCAGGCTGATGAAAGTCTCGGCTTCGAAGTTCAAAAGCGACGCTGAGTGCTGGGTGGGGTCCGTTCGACATTCTGCGTTTGGCGTTAGACGTTCTATTCGGATTTCAAGGTTCAACTTTAAGATTTAAAACTTAGTTCTACCTCTTTCTTCTGGCTTCTGACTTCTGGTTCCTGGCTCCTGTTTCCGTCTTCATCCTTTCCATTACGGCGTGGTCACCCTGACCCGCTCAGCCGGAAGGTTGTAAAAATCGGCGATCGTTCGTACCGCGTTTTCCACCCCGCCGGCGTCCGTAACGGCGACCGGCACTTCTTGCTCCAGGTGCAGTTCAATCTCTTTCAGCCGCGGGTACCCCGCCTGAGGATCGTCCAGAACCACCTCCACCCGGGCGACTCCGAGCCCGGCTACCCGCGCCAGCGCTTCCACCTGCCGGGCCAATCCCTGCCGGTATGCCTCAAGGGCCTGCTCCCGGTAGCCGGCATGTATTTCCTCGTAATCCGGCCGGGCCTCGAGACCTGGTTCCAGTACCACCCGAGGCACCGCAAAACCGTCCAGCCGGTGTAAAAACCCCACCAGAACCTGGAGCACCGTCACGAGAATCAACACCCCCATCACCATGCGCACGTAGCGGCGCATCTCTCCCACCGGCAGCAACAGCTCCAGGAAGGCTGTCACCGCCACGATGAGCACCAGGCTGCGGACGAGAGAACCCAGCTTTTCCATCCTCCGCCTCCCCTTCAGCGCAGCATCGTGGTGATGTGACCCAGGGCCACCACCACCGCAACGGCGAAGAAACAAAGCAGTCCCACCGTCGCCACGACGGCAAAAATACCTAAGAGCGCCGTTCCGACACCGTCCAGGCACGCCGCGACCCGTCCCTCGAGGGGCTGGGCGAGAGCCCCCGCCAGCTTAAAAAGGAAGCTCATGGCGAAAAGCTTCACCGCCGGAAAGGCCACCGCAAAAAAGATGATGATAATGCCGGCGATGCCCACTGCGTTCTTCAGCAGCAGCGACGTTCCCACCACCGCCTCGAAGGCATCCGCGAGCATCCCTCCTACAACCGGAACAAATGCGCCGGCCGCATACTTTGCGGTCCGCAAAGCCACGCCGCCAGCCACCGCTCCCGCTACCCCCTGCACCGTCAGCACGCCGATCAAAACGGTGGATGCCACGCCCAAAAGCGCCAACCCCGCGTTGCGCGTCAGGTCCGCGAGGCGCGACACCTGCAAGTCGTCACTCAACCGGTCCACCAGACCGAGAATCACCCCAAAAGTAATCAGCGGCAGGACGACGTTCTTCACCAGTGTACCCAGTGCGGCCAGCGTCGCCAGGATGGTTGGGTGCAACACCGCAGCCGTGGTCACCCCTCCCGTCATCGCGAGGAGCGTCAGCAGCACCGGCAGCAGTGCCTGAATGAACGACACCATATTTTCGACCCCTTCACGACCAATCCTGAGCGCCAGGCCGAGTGCCGTCAGCACGATCCCGACCAGGGCAAGGAAACACGCGTAAAATGCCACCTGCGAAGTTGACGTCCGTTCAAAGGCGGCGCTCAGGTGCTGCAGAACCGCTAAGATAACCGCCAGCACCAGAATCTTTCCGATGAGCGCCCCGCCGCCCCAGACCTCGCCCCAGAAGGACCTGCCCAGGGCACTGAGCAGTGCGGCCGGAGTCAATTCTATTTTCCCGTGCAGGATATCCGCCACCAGCTGCCGGAAGCTGATGTCCGGCGCCCAGCTCCGGACTGTTTCCATCAATTGCGCCGCCTCGGCCTCCACCTGCTCGAGATTCAACCGCCTCAACTCTTCCTCGGCGCTCTGCTCCACCGGGGCGTCTGCGGCCCATACCGCCGGAACCAGAACGAACAGAATGACAAAGACGACCAGGAAGAGGCTACTGCTCCGGCGTCTCATCCTAAGCCACCAGCTCCAGCAGGAGGTCCAGCAGTCCGATAAGAATCGGTAAGGCCAGCACCAGGATCAGCACCTTGGCGGCAAACTCCACCTTCACCGCCAGCGCGCCTTCCCCTGCATCCCGGCACATTTGGGCGCCAAAATCTGCCACGTAGGCGATTCCGACAATTTTGAGGATGGTGTCCAGGTAGATCATGTTCAGGCCCGCACGGTCCGCAACGTTATTCAACACCGTAACCGCCGCGCTTATCTTACCGATCAGCGCCAGAAAGATCACCACCCCTGCAGCAACCCCCACCAGCAAACCGAGTTCCGGTCGCTGCGACCGCAGCACTACCGCCAGGACCGCGGCTACCAGGGCGAAGCTGACAACCTGAATAATGTCCACCTTTCTCACCCCTGTCTGGGAGACCGCTGCAAAACTTCGCCTGCCCAGCACTCAACTCTGTAGTACAGCCTGCGCTCAAGCAAACAGGCGTT
>JASEJH010000048.1 GCA_030016455.1 Thermoanaerobacteraceae bacterium | reverse complement strand
TGTGTACGCGATATCCGCCCTGCGATCTTCCGACGGTATGGCATACTCATACATGCGACATGTTAGTTTCCCTGCGCGGCAAGCTCCAGGATCTTTCCGGTTGGGAAGTTCTGGTTGGTCCCCGGGAGTCAGCGGGCATTCCGGCCTTCTTGAAGCAATTCTGGACCTGATCAAGGGTAGTAATGCCGGAAAACGCCGTTTTTTTCCTTCCCGATGAGATTGAGGTGACGATTCCTGCCGGCCAGACGCTGCTCCAGGCGGCGCTCAAGGCCGGAATTACACTCCGCGGCGCCTGCGGCGGCAAGGGGGTCTGCGGCCGCTGCCGCGTTCAGGTGCAAAGCGGCGCGGTGACCCCTGCGGGCACCGGAAAGATCACGCCGGAAGAGGTTGCCGCCGGGTGGGTGTTGGCCTGCCGGACGGTACCCGAGGGAAGGGTCACGGTTTACATCCCGGAAGCCTCACGGTTAACGGAACACCGGGTGCTGCTCGAAGAGCGTGAGGCCGGGGTGCTGGCAGCGGTCGAGGGGGAGGCGGCGGAGCTCGACCCGTTGTTTCGCCGGGAGGTGCTGGAGCTCTCTGCCCCCACGTTAGAGGACAATACCGACGACTACGGGCGCCTCACCTGGAGTCTGCAGCACGGCCGGGGCGTGGGGAGCATCTGGACCGGCTGCCGGGTGTTGCGGGACTTGGCGCGGTTACTGCGGGAAGCCGACTGGCGCGTCGCGGTTGACCTGGCTGCGGTGGACGGCTGGACGGAGATCCAGGGGGTAAAACCGGCCGGGCGGGGAGATGGGGCCGCCTACGGGCTGGCCGTGGACATCGGTACGACGACCGTGGCGGTGGAGCTGGTGAACCTTGAAAACGGCACCGTTTCCGGCCGGGCAGGAACGTACAACCGCCAGGCGGCTTTTGGTGACGACGTGATTTCGCGGATCGTTTACGCCACCGAAGTTCCGGGCGGCCGCGCGGAGCTGCAGCAAGCGGTCATCGAAACGATCAACGGTTTGGCGGGCGAACTCCTTCAAATGAAGGACCTGACCCCTCACGACGTCCGCGCGGTGGTCTGCGCCGGGAACACCACGATGATCCACCTTTTCCTGGGGCTTGACCCGGCCTACATCCGGCTTGAACCTTACGTGCCGCTGGCCAACGTGCCGCCGGCGGTCCGGGCGGGGGAACTAGGCCTGGCGGTATACCCGGAGGCCTGGGTTCACTGCCTGCCCGGGGTGGCCAGCTATGTCGGCGGAGATATCACGGCCGGGATCAAGGTTACCGGAGTGGCGGAAGCGGACCCGCTGACCCTGTTTTTAGATATCGGGACCAACGGAGAAATGGTGCTGGGAAACCGGGAGTGGCTGGTGGCCTGCGCCTGTTCGGCGGGCCCGGCCTTCGAGGGTAGCGGGATCGCCTGCGGGATGCGGGCGGTAGCCGGGGCGATCGAGGCGGTACGCATTCTTCCCGGCGGGTTTGAGGTGGTTTACCGGACCGTTGAAGATGCGAAACCCCTCGGCATCTGCGGTTCCGGGCTGATTGACGCTCTTTCTTCGCTTTACCAGGCGGGGGTAATTGATCGGGGCGGGCGGTTTGTGCGCGGACTGGATACGCCGCGGTTCCGCGAAGGCGCAGAAGGACCCGAGTTTGTGGTGGCCTGGGGAAACGAGACCGGTCACGGCGAGGACATTGTTTTGACCCAGGCCGATCTCCAAAACCTGATGCGGGCCAAGGCAGCAATTTTTGCCGGTTTCAGGACGCTCTTGGCGGCGGTGGCGCTGGAAGTCGAGATGGTGGAGCGGGTTTTTATCGCGGGAGGGTTCGGGCGGTTCATCAACGTCCGCGACGCCGTCGCCATCGGGATGCTTCCGGACCTCCCGGTCGAGCGCTACACTTACGTCGGGAACAGCTCCCTGACGGGGGCGCGAATGGCGCTTTTGTCCCGGAAGGTCTGGGAGGAAACCAAGGAAATTGCCCGGCGGGTAACGTACGTGGAGTTGAGCGTGGGGAACCGCTTTATGGAGGAGTTTGTTTCGGCGCTTTTTTTGCCGCATACGGACATGAGCTTGTTTCCCTCGTTACAGAAAGGAACGTGAGCGGTTGTTTTTGGCTGTTGCCGGCAAGGGGGGGACGGGAAAGACCACCTTCGCGGCGCTGGTGATAAAGCATCTTTTAAGGGCGGGGAAGCGGCCCATCCTCGCGGTGGACGCCGACCCGAACGCCAACCTTGCCCAGGCGCTGGGAATCGAGGCGGCGGGTTCGATCGCTGACGTCATGCGGGCGGTGTCGGAGGACCGGGAGCAGATCCCGGCCGGGATGACCAAGGACCGGTACGTGGCCTACCGGATGCACCAGTTGCTGGCCGAAGGAAAGGACGTGGACCTCCTGGTGATGGGCGGGCCGGAAGGACCCGGCTGCTATTGTTTTGTAAACAACCTGCTGCGCGGTTTCATCAAGGAATTGGCGGCCAACTACCCGTATGTGGTGATGGATAACGAAGCGGGGCTCGAACACCTGAGCCGGCGCACCGCGCAGAACATGGATGTTTTCTTCGTCCTCTCGGACGCGACGGTACGCGGCGTTCGCTCCGCCGCGCGGATCCGGGAACTGGCGGACAGTCTGAAGCTGGGGATCAAGAGAAAGTACCTCGTTTTGAACCGGGCGCGACCGGAAGAGGTGAAGGTGCTGGAACCGGAAATAGCGGGAACCGGCCTGGAATACGCGGGGATGATCCCGGTCGACGCGGCGGTGGCGGAGTACGACCTTTATTCGCGGCCGATTGTTTCTTTGCCGGACGATGCGCTGGCGGTAGCGGCGGTAGGAGAAATTTTGAGGCGCATAGAAATCTTGTAGGAAGGTTGGGATGCAAAGTGACGGTTACGATTGCCAGAGAGCGGTGGAGCAGCCGGTGCCTGGAAACCACCTTGGGAACCGGGGCCAGGCAGGTCACGGTGGGCGGGGAGACGACCCTGCCGTTCCTGCACTTCGAGGGAGAAATCCCGCACCCGCCTGTGGTGGCGCTCGAGGTTTTCGACGCACCCCCGCAGGAGTGGCCGGATTTTCTGAGTGCGGCCTACGAAGGAGTGCTCGGCGACCCTGCAGCCTGGGCCCGGAAATGTGTGGAGTACGGGGCGGACCTCGTGGCGCTACGCCTTACCCGGATTCATCCGGACAGTGAAAACGCCCCGGCGGAGGAGGCGGCCCGCGTGGCGGCGGCCGTCGCGGCGGCGGTTGAGGTGCCGCTGATCGTCCTCGGGTGCGGGGTGGAGGAGAAGGACGCCGCGGTCCTGCCGGAGGTGGCGAACGCGCTTGCGGGCAAGAACTGCCTGCTCGGCTGCGCCACGCAGGAAAACTACAAGTCCATCGTTGCCGGTTGCATCGCCAACGGGCACGCGGTGATTGCTTCCAGCCCGCTCGATATCAACCTGGCCAAGCAGCTCAACATCCTGATCACCGAAATGAACCTTGAACCCGAGCGGATCGTGATCGACCCCTCAATCGGTGCGCTGGGTTACGGCATCGAGTACGCCTACTCGATCATCGAGCGGATGCGGACGGGGGCGCTGATGGGCGACAGGATGCTGGCGATGCCGGTCATTCTTCTGGTGGGGCAGGAGGTATGGAAGACCAAGGAGGCCAAAACGCCCGATACGCCGGAATGGGGTGAACAGGAGAAACGGGCTGTCCTCTGGGAGGTAACCACGGCGGCTTCGCTCATTCACGCGGGCGGGCACATTGCGGTGCTGCGGCATCCGGAGTCGCTTAAATACGTTAAAGAACACATCGCGAAAATGATGCAACCGCAGCAATATTAGGGAGGCGAGGTTGATGATTTTAATCGGCGAGCGGATCAACGGGATGTTCAAGGACATCCGGGAGGCGATTTTGAACCGCGACCCCGAACCGGTAAAGCGGCACGCGGTGTTACAGACCCAGAACGGGGCGCGTTACCTCGATGTCAACACCGGACCGACCGTGGCGCCGGAGGACCAGCCGGCGGTGATGGAGTGGCTGGTGAAGGTGACGCAGGAAGCGAGCCCGCTTCCCTGCTGTATTGATTCCACCAACCCAGACGCGATCGAGGCCGGGCTGAAGGTTCACCGGGGCAAGGCGATGATCAACTCGACTACTGCCGACCAGTGGAAGATGGACACCTACCTGCCGATGGCGGCAAAGTACGGGGCGGCGATCATCGGCCTGGCGATGAACGAAAAAGGGGTGCCCAAGGATGCCAACGACCGGCTGGCGCTGGCGATGGAGATCGTGGCCAACGCCGACGCCCACGGCATTCCAATGGAAGAGCTTTATATCGACCCGCTGGTCCTGCCGGTCAACGTGGCGCAGGACCACGGCCCGGAAGTGCTGGAGACCATCCGGCAGGTGAAGCTCCTGGCCAGCCCGGCGCCGCGCACCGTGGTGGGCCTGTCTAATGTTTCCCAGCGCTGCCCGAACCGGCCGCTCATCAACCGGACCTTCCTGGTAATGGCCATGGCGTGCGGGCTGGATGCGGCGATCGCGGACGTCGAGGACGCCGAACTGGTCGATATGGCGGCGACGGCCAACATTATTTTGAACAAGGAGATTTACTGCGATTCCTGGCTGAAAACGTTCCGTCAGCGTTAGGAATCGGGTTTTTTCTTCAGGCCTCAAAAAGGGGGTTTTGCAGTTGTGAACAGGATTCTCAAGAAAAGGGTCTTAGCACCCGCGGTCAAGCTGATCGAAGTGGAGAATCCCTTCATTGCCGCGAAGGCCGAGCCCGGGCAGTTTGTTATCCTGCGCGTCTATGAAAAGGGCGAACGGATTCCGCTTACCATTTCGGATTACGACCGGGAAAAGGGAACGCTGACCATCGTTTTCCAGGAGATCGGCAAGACGACGACCTTGTTGGGGCGACTGGAGGAAGGCGACCGCATCCTGGACCTGGTGGGTCCGTTAGGTAAACCCACAAACTTAGAGAACCTGCAAAGGGTAGTTGTGATCGGCGGGGGACTCGGCACGGCCCTGGTGCTTTCGCAGGTTAAGGAGATGCATAAGAAAGGCACCAGGGTGGACTGCATCATCGGGGCCAGGAACAAGGACCTGATCATCCTCGAGGAAGAGATCAGTCCCTACTGCGAAAACCTCTACATTGCCACCGACGACGGTTCCAGAGGGCACAAAGGGTTTGTCACCGACGTGTTGAAAAAGCTCCTGGACGAAGGCAACAGGTACGACCGGGCCATCGCGGTCGGTCCGCTGATTATGATGAAGGTGGTGAGCAACCTCACCCGGCAGTACGGCCTGCCGACGGTGGTGAGCATGAACCCGATAATGGTGGACGGCACGGGAATGTGCGGCTGCTGCCGGCTCACCGTGGGCGGGGAGACAAAGTTTGCCTGCGTTGACGGGCCGGAGTTCGACGGGCACCTGGTGGACTTCGACGAGGTGATCAAGAGGACGGGGATGTACCGGGAAGAAGAGAAACTGGCGATGGAACTGCTGCAGCGCAGCCTTGAGGGAGGACTATAATGGCGGAGTCCAAGCGCAAGCCCAACCTGGCGAAGACGAAGGTGCCCATGCCCGAACAGGACCCGCAGGCTCGCGTCAAGAACTTTGAGGAGGTTGCCCTCGGTTATACGCCCGCACAAGCGGTCGAGGAGGCGAAGCGCTGCCTGCGCTGCAAGGAGCCCCACTGTATTGACGGTTGCCCGGTGAACGTCCAGATCCCGGAGTTTATCAGGCTGATCGAGGAAGAGCGGTTTGTCGAGGCTTACCACAAGATCCTGGAGATGAACAACCTGCCGGCGATCTGCGGCCGGGTGTGCCCCCAGGAGAACCAGTGCGAGAAGCTTTGCCTCCGGGGCGAAAAGGGGGAACCGGTGGCCATTGGAAGGCTCGAGCGGTTTGCGGCCGACTACGCCGCGTCTCTGCCCGAAAACGGCGGAAAACCGGCGGTGCGCGATTCCCAGCCAAAGGGCAGGGTGGCGGTGATCGGTTCGGGACCGGCGGGCCTCACCTGCGCGGCCGATCTGGCCAAGGCCGGTTACCGGGTGACCGTGTTCGAGGCCTTTCATACGCCGGGCGGGGTGCTCGTGTACGGCATCCCCGAGTTCAGGCTCCCCAAGAGCATCGTCCAGCGGGAAATCGAAAACGTGAAAAGCCTGGGTGTGGATATACAGACGAACATGGTTATCGGGAAAGTTTTAAGTATTGATGAACTTTTCGCCCAGGGGTATGACGCCGTGTTTATCGGTACGGGGGCGGGGTTGCCGGATTTCCTGCGCATCCCGGGGGAGAATCTCAACGGGGTGATGTCGGCCAACGAGTTCCTCACCAGGGTGAACCTGATGAAGGGGTACAGGTTTCCCGAGTACGACACGCCGGTGAAGGTCGGCCGGCGGGTGGCGGTCGTCGGCGGCGGAAACGTGGCGATGGACGCTGCCCGTTGCGCCCTGCGGCTCGGGGCGGAGAAGGTCTATATCGTCTACCGGCGCTCGGAAGAAGAGATGCCGGCGAGACGCGAGGAGGTCCATCACGCGAAGGAAGAGGGAATCGAGTTCAGGCTGCTCACCAACCCGGTGCGGATCCTTGGGGACGACGCCGGCTGGGTCAGGGGAATGGAGTGTGTCTGTATGGAGTTGGGTGAACCTGACGCTTCGGGAAGACGAAAACCGTTATGTAAACCAGGTTCCGAGCATATTGTTGACGTGGAGACGGTGATCATGGCGCTCGGCACAACGCCGAATCCGTTGATTGCCAGGACGACTCCCGGCCTGGAGCTTACAAGGTTCGGCGGTATTGTAGCGGATGAGGCTACTGGGCAGACCAGCCGCGAGGGTGTTTTTGCCGGCGGAGATATTGTTACCGGGGCCGCGACGGTGATCCTGGCGATGGGTGCGGGGAAAAAAGCGGCGAAGGCGATTGACGAGTACGTCACCGCCAAGCGGCAGGGATAAAGGGGTTTCTGGCTTTTGTTTTGGATACGATAGATTTCAGGCTGGTGCCGGCGAACCCCGACAGGTCCGCCGGAGGGAACGGATAAGCTCCGTGGCTGCGGTACAGCACGGAGCTTTGCCTTATATTGCCGCCGGTTGGGAGTTTCCACCGTTCTGCGGCACGGTTGGTTTCAGTTCCCGAGGCTCTGGACCGGCGCCGGTATCCGTCCGCCGCGCCTGACAAAACCCGCGGGTGAAAAGCGGCTTACCGGCAGCACCGGCGCGCCGCCGAGCAGGCCGCCGAATTCGACCCGGTCGCCCGGTTTTTTCCCCGGCGCCGGAATTATCCGGGCGGCGGTGGTCTTCTGGTTGATGACCCCGATCGCCGCTTCGTCGGCGATGAGGGCGGCGATCGTTTCCGCCGGGGTGTCGCCCGGGACCGCAATCATGTCCAGACCCACCGAACAGACGGCGGTCATCGCTTCGAGTTTTTCCAAGGTAAGCGCTCCGGCCTCGGCCGCCCGCACCATTCCGGCGTCCTCGCTCACCGGGATGAAGGCGCCCGAGAGGCCGCCGACATACGAAGAGGCCATTGCCCCGCCTTTTTTCACCGCGTCGTTTAAAAGCGCGAGCGCCGCCGTCGTTCCCGGCCCGCCGCACCGCTCGAGCCCCATTACCTCCAGGATTTCCGCGACGCTGTCCCCGACGGCGGGTGTGGGCGCCAGGGAGAGGTCCACGATGCCGAAGGGCACCCCGAGCCGGCGGGCCGTTTCCCGGCCGACCAGTTCACCCATCCGGGTGATTTTAAAGGCCAGCTTCTTGATCTTCTCGGACAGGAACCCCAGGTCGGCGTCCGGGGGCAGCTCTTGCAGCGCCCGCTTCACCACGCCGGGGCCGCTCACCCCGACGTTGACGACGCATTCCGGCTCGCCGACGCCGTGGAAGGCTCCGGCCATGAAGGGGTTGTCCTCCGGCGCGTTGGCGAAGACAACTAATTTGGCGCAGCCGATACCGTCCCTGTCGGCGGTGCGCAGTGCCGTTTCTTTGATGGTCTGCCCCATCAGTGCCACCGCGTCCATGTTGATGCCGGCCTTGGTGGTGGCGACGTTGACGGCGGCGCATACCCGTTCCGTTTCCGCCAGCGCGTCCGGGATGGCCTCGATGAGCAGGCGGTCGCCCCGGGTGAAGCCCTTGTGCACCAGCGCGGCGAAGCCGCCGATAAAATTGACTCCCACGGCGGCCGCCGCTTCCTCGAGCGTCCGGGCAAAGACGAGATAGCTTTCGGCGTCCGAGCCCTCGGCCACCAGCGCGATGGGCGTCACCGCGATCCGCTTGTTGACGATGGGAATCCCGTACTCCCGTTCGATTTCTTCGCCCACCGTCACCAGCCGCGCCGCGCAGCGGGTGATTTTCGCGTAAATCTTCCTGCAGGCCGCCCGCGCATCCGCGTCTGCACAATCCCTGAGGCTGACCCCCATGGTGACGGTTCGGATATCGAGGTTTTCCTCCTGGACCATTTTGATGGTTTCCAGGATTTCGTGGATGGTAAGCACCCTTCTTTGCCCCCGTTTGTGAAGCCGTTAAAGATTGCGAGCCGCATCAAACGCGCGGCCCAACCAAAGCGGTCGTCAGTCGTCGGGTATTGGTTTGGGAATTCGCTGTGCGAATTCCGACAAGTAACTTCTGAATTCCGAATTCTGACTTCTGACTTCTGACCGTCA
>JASEJH010000047.1:6448-8659 GCA_030016455.1 Thermoanaerobacteraceae bacterium | reverse complement strand
CTCGCCGCCCCGCACTCAACTCAGCTGGTAAAAGCAGCGTAGTTCCGGTACCCTATGCACACGGAGTTGAGTGCGGGGTAAGTGGTGGGTGGCAGGTTGAATAGTTACTTCCCGACGAGAACCACCAACAGGATCGCGGGCTACTTCTTTAAGAGCATCCGCTTGTCCCCCACCCGCCTGGTCACGCGCTTCGCGTCGAGATACTCGAGCAGGGGCAAAGCGTACTTGCGGGAGGTATTGAGCAGGTCGCGCACCTCGCCTACGGTGATTTCGCCCCGCTCCCTCAGCGCGGCAACGACTTTCTCCTCTATCTCCCGCAAGGCCTCCCGGTGGAAGAACAGCTCTTCTCCCACCTTCACGAGGGCGCCGGCGCGTAAGAGATAAGCGAGGTACTCCGCCGCCGCTCCCTCGGCGACGCCGGCCTGAGCCGCCGCGTCCGCCCAGTTGGGCGGCTGAAACCCCGCCTCCCGGTAAACCTCAGCCAGCCTTTCCAGCACGCGCGCCGCCGCCGGGGGAGGTTCGCCGGTAAAATCCGCGGCCGTAACCACCTGCGGCTGCAGCCTGACCACCCCGTCACCGGCCAGCGCCTGCAGGAGCGCCTGGAAGACCCGGCCGCTCAGATCAGGCAGCAGCCGGGAACGAAGCTCTTCGCGCGGGTAACCCTCCCGCAAGGGGTAGTCCCGGTGGTAGGCCCGTAACAGTTTCCGGACCTTCTCTTGCAAATCTTCGTAAGCACCTGCATCATAAAGGAAACGGTGGTTTTCAGCCGCAATGATTTTTATCTTTCCTGCCCCCGCAAGTTCTTCCGCCACCGCCGCCACCGTCTCCCGCTCCAGCCCGACGGCAGCGGCTACGGCATCCGCTTCCACGGGTTTCCCAACGGCGCGCAGGTGCTGGGCCACTTTTTCAGCCGGCGACCCAGCCTCCAGCGTCTGCAGGTAGGTGATCACCTCCGGCCGGAACCGGCGGTGCCGCCGCGCTACAGGCTCCAGCACCACCCCGCCCCCGACGGTGCTCAGGGGTGAAACGGACCGCAGCACAAAGCGGTCGCGCCGGCCGGCCACCACCGGCTCTTCCAGGATGAGCTGCGCGTAGCAGGAGGCTTCGGGCGCCAGTTCGTCCCTTTCGAGGAGCACCACGCGCCCCATGACCTCCGCGGTTCCGAGGTGCAACCGGACCCGGGCCCGGTTTTTCAGGGTCGCCGCCGACGGCAACAAGAAGACTCGGGCGTCAACCAGGGTCGAAGGGGTGAAGGCCCCGGGCGTCGCCAGGACGCTCCCCCGGCCCACCGCCTCGCGTTCGAGTCCGGCCAGGTTTACGGCCACCCGCTGGCCTGCGCGTGCCGCCCCGGTCTTTACCTTGTGCACCTGCAGCGAGCGCACCCGCACCGTGACGCCCTCAGGGAGCACCTCCAGGGAGTCGCCTTCCTTGATGGTCCCGGAAATTAGTGTCCCCGTGACCACGGTGCCGAAGCCGGCAATGGTGAACACGCGGTCGATCGGCAACCGCACCGGACCCGCGGCCGGCTTTTCCTGGACGACTTGGACCAGTTGATCCAGCGCGCTCACCAGTTCGGGCAAACCTTTCCCGGTGACCGCGGAAACCGGAATCACCGGGGCGCCGGCAAGGGAGGTGCGGGAAAGGTACTCGCGGAGTTCGTCGCGCACCAGGTTGAGCCATTCCTCGTCCACCAGGTCGGTCTTGGTAAGGGCTACGACGCCGCGGTCGATCCCTAAGATCTGGACGATGTCCATGTGCTCCCTGGTCTGCGGCATCACTCCTTCGTCGGCGGCAACAACCAGGAGCACGATGTCAATCCCCCCGACACCGGCCAGCATGTTCTTAATGAAGCGCTCGTGCCCCGGAACGTCCACGATTCCGGCCCTCACGCCGCTCGGGAGGTCGAGGTACGCAAAGCCGAGTTCGATGGAGATGCCGCGCTCCTTCTCCTCTTTGAGCCGGTCGGTGTCGATCCCCGTCAAGGCTTTGATCAGCTGCGTTTTTCCGTGGTCCACGTGTCCGGCCGTGCCGATGGTAACGTACTTCAGCTCAACCACCCCGCACCGCCGTGCGGAAGGCGCCGGTGACCAGCGGAAACTCCGCCGGGTCAACCGTGCGGAGATCGAGTACCAGCACACCCTTTTCCGCCCGGGCAATCACGGGCGGTTCGGCCAACCGCAGCCGCTGAAGAAGCTCCGCTTCGCCCAACTG
>JASEJH010000047.1:0-6438 GCA_030016455.1 Thermoanaerobacteraceae bacterium | reverse complement strand
ACTCGACACAAACCAGAGCCGTGGCCGGGGCGGCTGTAGGCATCGCGCCGCCGCCCACCTGGGCAACCCCCTCCTCCACCCAAACCCGCACCGCGGAACCGAGCGCCTGCGACAGCTCCGCCGCCAGACTCTCTGCCCCGGCCCGCAGTTCCTCCAGGGGCCGTACCAGCATCCGCAGCGTCGGAATCCTTTCCAGCGCCGCTTCGGGATCCAAGTATTCCCGCAGCGTGGCTTCAAGCGCCGCCAGCGTCAATTTGTCTATGCGCACGGCCCGCGTGAGCGGGTTTTGCTTCATCCGCTCAACATGCTCCTTCCGCCCGACGATGATTCCGGCCTGCGGCCCCCCGAGCAGTTTGTCCCCGCTGAAGGTAACCACATCCGTACCGGCGGCCACCGTTTCCTGAACCGTCGGTTCGTACGGCAGGCCGAACCGGGTCAGATCCACCAGGGAGCCGCTCCCCAGGTCGGACATCACCGGCACGCCGTGCGTCCGGCCGAGCTCGACCAGTTCCGGCACCGGGACCTCGTGGGTGAACCCGACAATCCGGTAGTTCGACATGTGTACGTGGAGCAAAAGGGCCGTTCGCTCGTTAATCGCGGCGCGGTAGTCCCGGAGGTGCGTCTTGTTCGTCGTCCCCACCTCGACCAGCAACGCCCCGCTCTGCCGCATCACGTCGGGAATCCGGAAGGAACCGCCGATTTCCACTAACTGTCCCCGGGAAACGATCACCTCGCGGCCCGCAGCCAGGGTGCTAAGAGACAGGAGCACCGCCGCGGCATTATTGTTGACCACCAGCGCCGCTTCCGCCCCGGTGAGGCGGCACAACAGCTCCTCCACCAGGGAATAGCGCTCCCCGCGCTTCCCGGTTTTTAGGTCGAACTCTAAGTTGCTGTAGCCGCCTGCGGCCTGAGCCACCGCCTGCAGCGCCCGGTCGCAGAGCACGGCCCGCCCCAGATTTGTGTGCAGCACCACACCGGTGGCGTTTATTACCCGCCGCAGCCTGGGAACCACCGCTGCGGCCACCCGGCGGGCGACAGCCTCCGGGCCGGCATCCACGGCCCCGCCGCCCAGGAGCGCCTCGCGCAGACGGCCCAAAACCGCGCGCACCGCTTCTACCACCGCGCCGCGCGGGTGCACCGCCAAAAGGGCGGCGACTTCCGGCCGGCGGAGTACTTCGTCCACCGCCGGGAGTTGCCTTAAAAGCGTGTTTTTGTCTTTGGGCGGCAATCTCTTCACTTCCTCGAAAGTCCTTATCTTACCAGCAGCGACCGCCAGACGCCGATGGTATCACCGTCAGAGGAATAAAAGCCCCTCGCCGCTTATTGCTGTTTAACGTCGAGCCTTGAACGCTGAACGCTCTAAAAAACCCGGAGGATCCGGTAGTCGGTCGTCCGTTGCGCCGGCACGAAACCGGCGTCCCGGATAACCCGGCGGATCTCGTCCGGCGGCACCCGGTAGCTTGCCCCCGCCGCCCGGACCACGTTTTCCTCCAGCATCGTCCCGCCAAAGTCGTTGGCCCCGAAAGCGAGCGCCACCTGCCCCACCTTGGCCCCCTGCGTCACCCAGGAAGCCTGGAGGTTGCGGACATTGTCTAACAGCAGCCTGGACAGCGCCAGCATTCGGAGGTATTCCACCGCCGGCACCGGTTTTCCGCCAAGCGCCGTGTTCCCCGGCTGGTAAGTCCAGGGAATGAAGGCGGTAAACCCGCCGGTTTTATCCTGAACCTCCCGGATGCGGAGGATGTGTTGAACGCGGTCTTCGGGTCTTTCCACCGTCCCGAACATCATCGTCGCCGTTCCAAAAAGGCCCAGTTCAAAAGCGGTCACCATCACCGCCACCCACTCCTGCCAGGTAATCTTGCGCGGACTGACCACCTGCCGCACCCGGTTGACCAGGATCTCCGCCCCGCCTCCCGGCAGCGAATCCAGGCCGGACGCTTTCAGCTCCAGCAGTACGTCCCTTACCGACAGCCTTTCGAGCCGCGCCAGGTGCACGACCTCCGGCGGCGACAGCGAGTGGATATGCACGGGGAACTGCGCCTTGATCCTGCGAAAGAGGGTGGTGAAGTACGCGAGGCCGAGACGCGGGTGCAACCCCCCCTGGATCAGCACCTGGGTGCCGCCCTGGGCCACCAGCTCCTCAATTTTGGCCAGGATCTCCTCGTGCGTCAGCAGGTAGGCCTCCGGGTCCTCCTCCCGGCGGTAAAAGGCACAAAAAAGGCAGCCGGACTGGCAGACGTTCGTATAGTTAATATTCCGGTCCACCACGAACGTGACCACGTCCTGCGGGTGCAGCCGCCGGCGGACCCGGTCCGCCGCCCGCCCCAGGCTCAAAAGGTCCGCTTCGTAATAAAGCCGCAGTCCCTCCTCGCCGGAGAGCCGCTCACCCCCGACCGCACGGGCAAGGAGGTTGTCCACGCTACTCAACGTCCTGCCCCCAGATCGCCAAAGTCTGAACCCGGTCCTCAATCAGGCCCGACTTGTAGGCATAGTCGTAAAAGAGCAACAGCGCCCGCTGGTAAGAGGCGTCGAAACCGTACCTGACCAGGTGAAAGTATTCCTCGAGCACCGGCCGCGGCAAGCCGGTACGCCGGCGTGCGCTCTTTACAAGCTCCTCCAACCGCCGCATGCTTTCTTCCTGCGCCGTGGCCAGCGCCCTGGCCAGCGCACCCGTCTCTTCGGGGTAGCGGTCCGCAAACTGCCGCCGCACCACCCACAGGGCGAAAACCATTTTCTCCCCTGTGAATTCCTTCCAGACCCGCCCCAGGTCGGCGACATACAGCGGCAAGCCCTGCTCCTTCACCCGCTGGGCCGCGACCAGGGCGTCATCGCCGATCAAAAGCGCCGCTTCCGCCTCGCGCAGCATCGCCGTCAGGTCTGGCGGCCGGACCAAAAAGATGGTGCGCACCTGGTAATAGTGCTCCAGGAGGACCTGTAGCAGCGCGACCGAAGTCGCGGAAGAATCCGCCACCGCGATCTGCGCACCCTCCAGTTCCGTCACCGGCAAGCGGCTGAAAAGCAAGATGCTCCCCACGTCGCCGTCGGCACTGATCGAGATGTCGGGCAGGATGTAGCCCGCCTCCGGGTGCCGGGCGTACTCGATGGAAGAAAGAGGCGTAACGTCGAGCTTTCCCGCGAAAAACAAGCGGTTGAGCTGGGTCGGCACGCCCTTTACGATTTTCAGCGGAAAGCCCAGCGGAACAAGCTTCTTCTCGAACGCATGATAAACAGGCAGGCAGTTGAGGTAATCCACCTGCCCTAAACGAAGCTTCAATTTAAAAACCCTCCCTGACCACGTTGTAAAGCGCGTCGCGCTCCACCGGGACGTACCCCGCCGTCTTGATCAGCTCCACCAGTTCCAGGCGGGCCATTAACTCGGGCGTGTGCGCGCCCGCGCTGTGCGTGATCCTTTCTTCGATCACGGTACCTTCAAGATCGTCCACCCCAAAACCCAGCGAGATTTGCGCCATCCTGGGGCCGATCATCACCCAGTAGGCTTTGATGTGCACAAAGTTGTCCAGCAACAGCCGGGCAATCGCCAGTGTCTTCAAGTCGTCGAATCCCGTAGTCTCCCGCAGGCCCCATTTCGCCATCGCCGTGTTTTCCGGGTGAAAGGCCAGCGGGATAAAGGTCAGAAAGCCCCCTGTTTGATCCTGCAGTTCCCGCAGCCGGAGAAGGTGCTCAACCCGTTCCGCCACCGTTTCCACGTGCCCGTAAAGCATCGTGGCGTTGGTGGGGATTCCCAGGCGGTGCGCCGTAGCGTGAACCTCCAGCCAGCGCTCCCCGCTGATCTTCCGCGGGCAGGTAAGTTCCCGGACCCGGGGCGCAAAAACCTCGGCGCCGCCGCCGGGAAGGCAGTCGAGTCCCGCTTCCTTCAGCGCGCTCAAAACCGCGTCCACCGACAGGTTGTGCCGCTGCGCCAGGTAGTCGATCTCCACCGCCGTCAAAGCCTTAATCGTCGCGGCCGGCAGGATCGCCCGGACCCGCCGCAGCACCTCGCAAAAGTAGTCGAGCGTGAGTTCGGGATTCAACCCCCCGACGAGGTGAACCTCGTGCACTCCCAGGGCTGCCGCCTCTTCCGCCTTCGCTGCGATCTCCGCCGGGGAAAGCGTGTAGGCCCCCTCGGCGCCGGGGGTGCGACTGAAGGCGCAAAAACGGCAGCGGTTGATGCAGACGTTGGTGTGATTGATGTGCCGGTTAACGGCAAAAAAGACCCTCTTGCCGTGGCGCCGCTGGCGTACAAGGCCAGCGAGGTAGCCGATACCTAAAAGGTCGCGGGAATTGTAGAGGGCGATACCGTCTTCCGGCCCGAGCCGCCGCCCTTTCAACACCTTATCGGCTACTTCCCGCAGTTCTCCGTCTAACGCCCAAAGTGCTTCCAAAACGCAGGTTGCCCCCAGTTTATAAGCATACCCTAACTCATTAAAATATCCGCGAGCGTGAAACAAAACATCCCGGTGCTCAAAATCCCGTTCATATTGAAAAAGGCCACCCCGATCCGGGAGAGATCGCCGGGGCGCACCAGCCGGTGCTCGTACAGCAACACGGCCACCGCAAATGCTACACCGGCAAAGTAAAACGGTCCCAGACCCAGGACCACCCCGGTGAGGGTGAAAAAGACAGGGGCCGTCAGGTGGCACCCCCGCGCCACCCAGAGCGCGGCTGCGATTCCGAAACGGGCCGGCAGCGAAAAAATTCTCTCCCGCCGGTCGAACTCGTAGTCCATACAGGCGTAAACGATGTCGAACCCGGCCACCCAGAAGAGCACCCCCAGACCCAGCAACACCGGCGCCAGCGCGAACCCGTTGGTGATAGCCACCCAAGCGGCAACCGGCGCCAGCCCCAGGGCGAGCCCCAGATAAAAGTGGCAGGCCCAAGTGAAACGCTTGGTATAGGAGTAAAACCAGAGGATCAGGACCGCCGGGAGAAAAAGCTTCAAGGCCAGCGGGCTCAACTGCCAGGCCGCCACCCCTAACAGCATGAACGACAGGACAACGTAAACCCAGACCTCCGCCCGGGAAATGAGACCCCGGGGAAGCGCCCGGTCGGCGGTGCGCGGGTTTTTAGCGTCAATCTCCTGGTCAATCAACCGGTTCAAGGACATCGCCGCGGTCCGCGCCCCCACCATCGCCACCGTAATCCAGAACAGGTCGTGCCCGGCGGGCAGCCGCCGTTCTGTTAACAGGGCGCCGATATACGCAAAAGGAAGCGCGAAAACCGTATGCTCGAACCTGATCATCGCCAGAAAGACGGTCAGCTTCTTCCAGGAACGCTGGAGTACCGTCTCCGGCCCGGCCAGGCCCCCCGTCCCAACACCCCTGTACCCCTGGTCAGGTTTCACGCCAGCCGGCACACCTCCTTCACCCCAAATCTCTCAGGCAATCTTCTGCACGGCCGAGGGAATCTAAATCCCGTATTCCTTCCACTTCCGGTCCACCAGCGCCTTCACTTCCGGGCTCATCACGATCTCTTCCGGCCACTCCCGGTCGTGCCCTTCACCCGGCAGCTTCCTGGTGGCATCGATCCCCATCTTTGAACCGTAAGCAAAGCGCGGCGAGGAATGGTCAAGCACGTCAAGCGGCCCCTCCGACAGCACGACGTCCCGCCGGGGATCAATGTTGCTGAAAACGCGCCACCAGACCTCGCTCATATCCTGAACGTTCACGTGCTCGTCCACCACAATTACAACCTTGCTGAAGGCGAGCTGCCCCATCCCCCAGACGGCATGGATAATCTTCCGGGCATGGCCCGGATAAGACTTCTTTATGGAAACGACCACGCAGTTGTGCACCACGCCCTCGACCGGGAAGTTGATGTCCACCACTTCGGGCAGTTGCAGCCGGATCAAGGGGAGGAAGAGCCGCTCGGTGGCCTTGCCGATGAAGGCGTCCTCCATCACGGGGCGCCCGACGATCGTGGTCGGATAAACCGGGTTCCTACGGTGGGTGATGCAGGTCACGTGGAAAACCGGATAGTAGTCAGCCAGCGAGTAATAGCCCGTATGGTCGCCGAAAGGACCCTCGAGCCTCCGCTCGTCCGGTTCGACGTAGCCCTCCAGGATGATTTCCGCGTGCGCCGGCACCTCGAGCGGCACCGTTTCCCCCCGCACGAGCTCCACCGGCTCCTCCCTCAAAAAACCGGCCAGCAACAGCTCGTCCACCCCGGGCGGCAGCGGTGCCGTGGCCGCGTAAATCGTCGCCGGGTCCGCCCCCAGGGCCACCGCCACCGGGAGCCGCTCGCCCCGCGCGCACGCCTTCCGGTAATGAGCCGCGCCGTCCTTATGGATGTGCCAGTGCATTCCGGTGGTCCGGCCGTCGAAAACCTGCATCCGGTACATCCCCACGTTCCGCTGCCCGGTTTCCGGGTCGGCGGTAAAAACCAGGGGCAGGGTTATGAACCGCCCGCCGTCACCCGGCCAGCACTTCAAGACCGGAAACC
>JASEJH010000046.1:5433-8724 GCA_030016455.1 Thermoanaerobacteraceae bacterium | reverse complement strand
AAGCCAAAGAGGGTGTAAAAAAATGACGGTAGTAACTGTATCTACTAAGGGCCAGATCATAATACCTGCCGAAATCCGTAAGCGGTACAACATCAAGCGAGGCGACAGGTTGGCCTTACAGGAAGTTGACGGCAGGTTGGTTTTGGTTCCGCTGGAAGAGAGGCCGTTTGTAGGGCTCTACGGGGCGCTAAAGGGTAAAAAGAGCCTGACGCTGGCGTTGCGGGAAGAACATGCCGCGGAAATTGCGCAAGAGGAAAAGTAAAGCTTACATCCTGGACGCCTACGCCTTGCTTGCGTTCCTGGAGGCCGAAGAAGGCGGAGAGATGGTGCGCGACCTGCTTTCCGCGCCAGGGAATCGCTTTTACATCAGCGCTGTCAACCTGGGCGAGGTCTACTACATTGTCTTGCGGGAACGGGGCGGGGAAGCGGCTACCCGGGTTGAGGGGGAACTGAAGTTGGCGCCTAACATTCGCATTGAAGCTGCCAACTGGGAGCGGGCGAAAATGGCGGCGAAGCTAAAGGCACGGGGTGGCATCTCGTACGCGGATTGCTTTGCGGCGGCCCTGGCGATGGAGAAAAACGCACCGCTTTTAACCGGGGACCCCGAATTTGAACAAGTCAGCGACGTGGTGCAGGTTATCTGGCTGTCTGGCTAAAGAGGATCTGAGAGTATGGCCTGTTTTTGCTGTACTACCGGTCACGTGCAGCGCCGCCACATCTCTTCGAAAAGGTGACGCTTCGCCGTGTTAAAAGACCGGGTCTTACTCTTCTTTAGCGGTATCTTCAGTTGGTCCGCCAGGGGCCGGAGCAGGGCCAGTAACTCTTCCTGGGACACCGCGATCCCGGCCGGCAGCGTCTTCGTGGCGCCAACCGCCGAAAGCAGGCCTTCCACCACCTTTTGCCACTCGCCCCGGCGGAACATTTCGAAGCTAAGAATGACGCCGGAGGTCCGGTCGACCCAGAGCGCGACGACCGGGTAGAAAGGCCGCTCGTCTTTTTTCTTATCGTGGACCAACGCAGGTGAATAGAAGAAGCCGGTCTCCCAGGTGGTTTTCACCCGCCGGCAGGTCTCTTTTAATTCTTTGAGGTAACTCTCCTGAAGGGTAATCAAAGGAAGCCTGATCACGGGCGGGGGCGGCAGCGGTTCCCACTGGGTCTCCCACCCCTTTCCCGTTCTGCTCCTGACCGGCACGTAATCGTCGCCGGGAGGCTCGCGGCGGGAAGGGTCCTGCCGCAACTCCTGCAGGAACGCGAGCGCTTGCTCCAGCACCATGGTGAAGAACCGCACCTCTTCACCGGTGAGGAACCAGGGATGATATCCCGGCGTGTGGCTTCTGAAAATGGGCCAGGCGTCCTTTCCGCGGAAGGCGAGGCCGGCTTCCTTGATGACCGCCCGCTCCTGAGGGTGCGTTTCGTCGCGGCTGCCGAGGATGAGGGAGAGCGCCCGCTGGTCAACCGACAGGTCAAAATCACCGGGATCGTCGGCCTCCAAAATATTGAAAAAAGAAGCAAGCCCTTCCGCACCGGGATAGATGATCAGCCCCCGCGCTTCCCCCAGGGCGCCAATTACCGAGCAGTAGCCCGTTTCCCCCGTATCCGGATCCCGGACGCCAAAAAGATCGGTATCGTCCATCCACTCCCAGGGCGCGAGCTCCCGGTACCGCCGGGCCAGGTCGTAGAGGGTCTTCCAGTCGGAAAGCGTAGGTTGATGGGGCATTTATTGCTCTCCTTGAAATAGACTGATGAACACTGGCACTTCTGGGTAATCCGGTATCACGATTGGGCGGCGAACTCCTGGCTTCGTATACACAAAGTGATCTCCTTCGATACGGGCAAGTTTGAAACCTGCTAATTCAAAAACCATTTTACCTGAATCATTTGTCTTCAGTATATCATAATGACGTATGCTACAGAATAACTCATACAGCAGCCGGTTCGGCACTGCTTACTTTTCAACAGGTGCGACCGGTTCTCCAGGAGGTGCAGGGTTGTTGAGGCGAAAAGGGGTTGCCGGGTGAGGATGTAGCGGATGAAGTTTGAACCAATAAAACCCGCCCCGCCGGTAACAAGCAGGCGCATCACTCACGCTCCTTGAGGTGCTTAGAGGAGTTTTCTGAACTCTTCGACTGTGAGTCCCATATCCTTAATAATTCCTGATAGAGTCCTGGGTTTAATTTCTTTGCCAATGTGAACCGGAATGATAACGCGCCGCTTATCCCTGTGACGGTAGTATACCGCGTGGCTACCTTTCTGCCGGTCAAACACGAAGCCCATCCGTTCGACGACACGGACTACCTCCTTTGCGGTCACTACTGGAAGTTTTCTGCTCACAGGGCAACCTCAATAGGCTTTATCAGGATATCTTCAACTGGCAGAGGCTCATTGTGGGCTTTGAGGCTTTCTAGGTAGACCTGGATTGCTTCCCGGATGTTAATTAGGGTTTCTTCTAATGATTCCCCTTGTGTATGGCATCCTGGAAGTGCAGGACAAAAAGCATGAAAACCACCGTCTTCTTCCCGCTCAATGATTACGGTATAGCGGTATGCCTGCATAACTTACCTCCTAAAGCTTTTGAAAGTAAACCTGCTTTCGTATTTTAGTAATAACAGTATACCATATACTAAGACCCAGTTTATCATACAATTACCCAGCTTCTACCCGCTCTTTACCTCCCAGCTGAAGGGGATCGCGGGGTCGTCATACGCCAGCCGGTACTCGTCCGGCTGCGCGTAATTATATAGCTCCGTCGGGAAATTGACGATGAGTGCTAACTTCCCGCCTTTCGCTGTGAAGCCGTGGTAAACGAGGGGCGGGATCTTCAGCAGCACCGGGTTTAAAAGCCCGATATGAAAGACGTTGACCATCCCCTTGGTGGGGCTCTCCTCCCGCGGATCGTAAAGCGCCACCTTGGCCATCCCCCACACGCAGGCGAAATGGTCCCACTGCAGCTTATGGTAGTGCCAGGCCTTCACCACCCCCGGATAGCAGGCGGTGACATAGGCCTGCCCGAATCTATCGAACTCCGGCCAGTCCCGCCGGAGCAGCTCCATCAAGAAGCCCCGGTCGTCGGGGATGAGGCGCAGCTTTTTCACCTGGACGCCGTGAATCAGTTCCATTCTGTACCTCCGTTAAAGCAACGTAAAACGTAATTTTAAACGTTCGCCGGACGAAGTATGGTTAGGTTATTCCATATCTAAAAGGGTATCCAACACTAATACCTGTAGCTCCAAAAGCGGGGCGAGCCGGGCGTCATTCGTCAGGAAAAAGGAAGCTCCGCAACAGATAGCGGTT
>JASEJH010000046.1:0-5423 GCA_030016455.1 Thermoanaerobacteraceae bacterium | reverse complement strand
TGGCATCCGGAGTCCGCAGGTTATAAGTTGCCCGGAGCTTTGCCGCTTTTTCGGCAATTTCCGGGGAAACTGCCATGGTTTTTAGGTTGCGGGCATTAAGAAGGATTTCCTTGTAACGCTGTGCCGTGTCTTCATCATTCAGGCGGAAAGGCTGGACCAGTACCTCCAATAAGGTTACGGCCGAAGTTATACCGCTGAAGCTACCCCGGTCCAGCGCTTCAAAAAAGGGCCGGATAACTGGTAGATAAGTTTTATTTTCCTTGATAAAGTAAATAAAAGGGGCCGTATCCAGCCCTACCTTTTCACCCTGGAGATTCTCTATCCATCCCATGAAGCCCGTTCCTGTTCCACGTATTCGCCGGCGTCAATTCCTTTCCAAACCTCTTTACCCAATCCCTGCAGCTCCAGGACACTCCGTTGGGAACGTACCTCTATTATCTCTTCCACTGCGTCCTCACTGTTGGCGCCGAGTTCCTGTGCGCGGCGTGCAGCCGCAGCCTGCAGCGCCTCCCATTCGCGGGAAGCAATATACTGCCGCAAGGCCTCCCTAACCAGTTCGCTCCTGCTGCGGTGCTCTTTTCGCGCCAGTTTTTCTGCTTTTTCGGCCAGCGCGGGGGGCAAAGAGAGCGCCCAAACTTTTGTCCTTCGCATTTATCTTGACCCCTCAAGTTAGTATTACAAATTAATACTAACCCGTTTCGCGGGAATTGTCAACCTTCTGCGTCCGGCGGATCATTAAACGATTATCTCACACTCATCGCCGATGAAAAAGCGTAGCGCGTGGCGCGAACCGCCAGCGCGCCTGATCCGCGCCTTATACCCAATCAAGCTGTCTTCTACCGGCCCCACCTGTTCCAGGTAGCAGCCGTCCAACACCACCGAGTGCTCAATGTTCACGCCCCGCAGCACTACGTCGTTTCCGATAGCGCTCTTTTTGAGCACAGCAGGGAAATCTACACGAAGCTACGAAGAAAAAACGATAGGATTATTTTCCGGATTACAAAGGAAAGGCGACCGGCTGGAACTGGTTCATGAGGACATCCGCTGGGCGGGTCCGGAGGTTATCGAAGGTGTCGGCGATAGCTTTAAGTGGACCTGGCGCCTATAAAAAGCGCCTCCCTGGCGCAAAAGGCGAAGCGCCCGCGCTGTTCGGCATTGACCAGCAGCCGCCTGCAGGACGCCGGCATACGGCCCTGGGAGGAGGCCCTGAAGGCTTACCTGAAAGAAAAAGGCCACCTCGCGGGCGCTTAACACGGGATGATTGGCCGGTATGTTTAGACTATGTCTTCAGGAATAAGAAAGGAAGGGCAGTTGTGGGCTACGATTTTCTGGTTGTCGGTGCGGGTATCGTCGGCCTGACGATCGCCCTGGAGCTTAAAAAAAGCTTCGGGGGCAGCGTATGCGTAATTGATAAAGAAAACCGGATCGGGGCGCACGGAAGCGGGAGAAACAGCGGTGTTCTGCACGCCGGGATTTACTACAAACCCGGGACGCTGAAAGCGCGTCTTTGCGTCAGCGGTAACAGGCTGATGCGCGAGTATTGCGAGGAGAAAGGCATCCGGGGGATAAAGGGCAAGGTAATCGTCACCAAAAATGAAAGAGAAGTAGAAACGCTTTTGGAGCTTGAAAAGAGGGCCAGAGCCAACGGCGCCGACGTGAAGATCGTGGACGAAAAAGAGCTGCGGGAAATAGAGCCTTACGCCCGTACCGTCCACCGGGCGCTGTACTCCCCGAACACCGTGGTCATTGACCCGCAGGAAGTCCTCGCCAGGCTGCTGGAAGATGCAGCGGCCTGCGGTATCGAGGTCAGGTTCGGCGTCAAACTGGCAGCCCTGGACCAAAAAGAAGCGGTCACGACGGCCGGAAGAATAGGCTACGGTTTCCTGGTCAACGCGGCCGGCGCCTACGCGGATAGAATCGCCCATATGTGCGGGTTGGGCAAGAATTATACAATGCTCCCCTACAAAGGCATCTATCTCAGGGTCAAAGAGGGATACGAGTTTCTGGTCCGGGCAAATATCTACCCCGTCCCGGACATCCGCTTCCCGTTTTTAGGGGTGCACTTCACCAGGACGCCCCACGGCGTAGTCAAAATGGGACCCACCGCCATTCCCGCACTGAGCCGCGAGAATTACGGCTTGCTGGAGAACATCAGGTGCAGCGAACTCCGGGAAACGCTCCTTTACAACGCCCGGCAATTCGCTACTAACAAGAACTACGTTTTGATGGGATTCAAAGAGATCGGCAAGTACATCCCCTACGTAATGTACAAAGACGCCAGGCAGCTGGTCCCCAGCCTGAAATATTCGTACATCTCCAGGTACCCGCTGGTGGGCATAAGAGCCCAGCTCTTCGACAGAACCAAAAACGAGCTCGTGATGGACTACCTCATCCTCAAGGGCGACAACTCAATTCACATCCTCAACGCCGTCTCCCCGGCTTTTACCTCTTCTCTGGCTTTTGCGCAGTATGTGGTAAACCTGTACTTTTACGGAACCGGCTCCAGGGCTTCGGTAAAACCGGGCCTGTAAATGGTGAAGTATTTGCATCCTTTGAAAAAGCAGGCTAAACGTCCGTCGGGCGCAAAAGCGTCAGCCTTTCCACCCGCGAAAACACGGTGTCGTTGCTGGCGAGGTAGCGGCACTTTCCCGCCTGGCAGGCGGCAACGAGCACCGAATCGTTCACCATCAACCCGTACTTCTGCTGGAGGGTGACCGCCCGGTAGCAAATTTCCTCCGTGACCGGCGTGATGTGGATGTTCATCTGGGGTATCTTTTGCGCCTGTTCGGCGTAAAGGTTCAGCTTGCTGATAACCGCGGGGTTGCGCCGCAGCTTCTTTACGGTATCGCCCGGGGTGACGAAGCCCTTCGCCACCGCCTCGAGCATCATCAAGCGGTGCGTTACCTCGAGCAGAACGCCGGCGGTAGTGAGGCCGGTGACCTCCTCCTTTTCACACCGTTCTAAAAAGGCAGAGCACTCTTCGGAGACGCCGCTGAAATGGTAGATGAAGATGTTGGCGTCCACAAAAACCCGGCTGCCCGGACGCAGTTCCTCAAGTTTCAAAGAAAGCCTCCTCCGCAAGCACCTTCTTTACCACGGCGACATCGGCGGGAATGCTCCCTTTGCTTTCCCGCACCACCGACGCTTTCTGGCCAGGCCCCCTCTTTTTGTTGGCCAGATACTCCTCCAGCGCTGCCTCGATTACCTCGTTGAGGTGCTTCTTTTCCTGCAAGGCTATGAGCCTGACCCGGGCGAGCAGCCGGGGGTCAATGGCCGTGCCTAATTTCTGGCGCATATCCGTCACCTCACTTATAATCACTATAGCACTCACGAGAAAAGGGCGTCAAGATGGCATCAAGATAACGCGCCCAAGTGTAAAAACCGGATGACCGCTTCGGTGGGAGGTGCAGGTGCATCCGCCACTTAAATAGATATCGAAATGCTGGATTAAACCACATCGCTACATCCCCCGGCGCTCCATTTCCTTTAAAAGGAAACGTTTCGCGGTATTGAGCGCAGGTGCTATATCCATTGCATCTCCCCTAATCTTCAGGATAGTGCGCGTTGAGCAGACGATTTACGGGGCTTTGTGCAACCTGCAGGGTTAATTCCCTGAAATACGCCACCGTTTTGCGTAGCCCCTCCTTGAGCGGCGTTTTCGGTTGCCAGCCAAGCAACTTTTGCGCTTTGCTGATATCCGGACAGCGCCGGGCCGGATCGTCTGGGGGCAGCTTCTTGTATTCAATGACGCATTCGACGCCCGCCAGACCAGCCACAAGCTGCGCGAACTCGAGGATGCTTTTCTCTTCCGGGTTCCCTAAGTTCACCACTTCGCCTGCCGCGTGCGGCGCGGCTGCGAGGCGGAGCAATCCTTCTATCTCATCAGCGACGTAAACGAAGCTGCGCGTCTGCCGCCCGTTACCGTAAACCGTTAGCGGTTCCCCCCGCAGCGCCTGACTGATGAAATTCGGCACCACCCTCCCGTCGTCAAGCCGCATCCGCGGCCCGTAGGTGTTAAAGATCCGGGCGATGCGCACGTCGAGCCCGTAGCGGCGGTGGTATTCCATCGTCAGTGCTTCGGCGAAGCGCTTGCTTTCGTCGTAGCAGGCCCGGGGGCCGATGGGGTTCACGTTGCCCCAGTAACTTTCCGGTTGGGGGTGAACCAGCGGATCGCCGTAAACCTCCGAGGTGCTGGCCAGGAGAAAAACCGCTTTGGCTTGAGACAGCGCCAGGTCGAGAAGGTTTTTTGTGCCGAGGGCGTTGACCAGCATCGTCTCGATGCTCAGGCGGCGGTAGTCCACCGGGCTTGCCGGGCTGGCCAGGTGCGCGATGAAGTCAAAGTCTTCTTCCAGGACCAGATTTTCCGTGACATCGGCCTTTATGAACGAAAAGAGCGGGTTTTTCAGCGCGGCGCTCAGGTTAGCAAGGTTTCCGGTGCTCAGGTTATCCACGCCGACGACGCGGCAGCCGGCGGCGAGGAGCCTATCAACGAGGTGGCTGCCCAAAAAACCGGCAGCCCCGGTCACCAGGGCCTTCTTCCCCGCAAAGTAGCCTTCGTTAAACTCCCACGCCGCGGTAGACAAAACCTAATCCCTCCAAGTATTTTTTGTTCAAAGCATTTCGACCGTCAATAACCACAGGGGTCCGCATGAAGCGCGCAATATCGGCCCAGTTGGCTTGCGTAAACTCCTCCCACTCGGTAACCAAAACAAGGGCGTCGGCTCCCGTGGCGAGGGTGTAAATGTCATTCGCATAGCTCGCTGGTAAGTCGGGCACCTCTGCGCGACACCGCTTCATCGCCACCGGGTCGTAAGCCCGCACAATCGCCCCGAGTTCGCCAAGTTTCCGGATGATATCCAGGGCGGGGGCGCCGCGCAAGTCGTCGGTGTTCGGCTTGAAGGCGAGGCCGAGGATGCCGATGGTCTTGCCGCGAACAGTTTTCAAAACCTCCTGGAGCTTCCGGATCACGACGAAACGCTGGGCGGTGTTGACCTCAAACGCTGCCTTCAATAGTTTGGCCTCGTACCCGTAAGCCTCTGCCTCCCGGATAAGGGCGATCACGTCTTTGGGAAAACAGCTGCCGCCCCAACCGATACCGGCGTTCAAAAAGGCTTCGCCAATCCGGTGGTCAAGGCCGATGCCGCGGGCAACATCCTTCACGTTGGCCCCTACGAAATCGCACAAGTTAGCAATTTCGTTGATGAAGCTGATTTTCGTAGATAGAAAGGCATTAGCGGCATACTTGATCAGTTCGGCGGTGACCGGGTCAACTACGACTAACGGCACCTTTCCCCGGCCTGCCGGACGGGGGAGAAAGGAGGGCGGGGTAAAGTCCTGCGTTAAAATGGGGTGGTAAAGCCGGGTCAGCGCTTCTATCGCCCGCGCGTCGGTGGCCCCGATAACCACCCGGTCGGGGTAGAGGG
>JASEJH010000045.1:1564-8771 GCA_030016455.1 Thermoanaerobacteraceae bacterium | reverse complement strand
CTCGAGCAGGTGGAAGCTGAAAACCGTATGCTCCAGCTTTTCGCCCGGGAAGTTGTGCCCTTTGCCATCGCAAACCGCCTCAAGGGTTTCACGGTGGCGGTTGTAGAGGCGGGCGGGGCGGCTTCCCAGGAGTTGCTGAGCGATCTGCAGACGGCGGGTGCGGTGGTGGAATCGGTTACTACGGTGCCGGATGACTTTGCTGACGCCGTCACAGTAGAAAAACTGCGGGTGGACCTTGGGTGGAACGAGGAGAGCGGGGAGGAGGCGCAGGCACGCCTGTCGCGCGAACTCGGTACGGCAATCGCCACGGGGAAAAACTCGGCTCTGGTTGATTACCTGGTGCGGGAGGGTCTGGTTGAGGTCAGCGGCGGTTACAACCTGGCGGTTCAGGCGGTGGTGATTGTCGGGGCGGCCGGGGGAGAAGATGCTTCGGGGCCGCCACCGGTCGAACTCGGGCTGATCGACGGCCTGCTCGCCCAGGGAGCAAAAGTGGCGGTGGTACGAGGGAGCACCGGAACGAGCGGGAATATTAAAGAATACCAGCAGCGGAAAATCAGTATTATTGACAATATCGACACGCCTTGGGGCCGGGTAGCGTTGATTCTGGCCTTGAGCGGCCAGCCCGGAAACTACAGGAGTGACCCGGAAGGAAAACGGCTTCTGCCACCCTATCCGGTTGGGGGTGCGGGATGAAAGCAGTAACGGTGGTTATTCCGGCATATAACGAAGCGGCGCGCGTGGCGGTGACGGTCGCGGCGGCCAGGAGGATACCCGAGGTCACCGAATTGATTGTCGTCGACGATGCTTCGACGGATGGGACGGCCCAGGCGGCCGAAGCTGCCGGGGCGAAAGTGATTCGACTTCCCCGTAACAGCGGCAAGGGGGGGGCTTTGAACCAGGGTGTGGCAGCCGCTGCGGGGGACGTGGTGGTATTGCTCGATGCCGATCTGGGGGAAACAGCCGCGGCGGCGCGCGCACTCATCCTTCCCGTGCTGCACGACGAAGCCGATATGACAGTGGCGCACTTTCCTCCTCCGAATAAGAAAGGGGGGTTCGGCCTGGTGCGCGGGTTGGCCCGGTTCGGGATCCGGTATTTTACCGGCCTGGAGGTGCAGGCACCGCTTTCCGGGCAGCGGGCGCTTTCCAGGAAGGTTCTCCCCGCTGTGCTTCCTTTTGCTTCAGGTTACGGCGTTGAGGTTGCCCTTACCGTCAGGGCGGCCCGTGAGGGCTACCGGGTGCGGGAGATTTCCCTGCCGATGCACCACCGGGAGACGGGCCGCGATCTCAGCGGATTCCTGCACCGGGGGCGTCAGTTCCGGGACGTGCTGCTGACCTTGGGCCGCCTTTTCTGGGAGTCCCGGCGCCCGGGCAGGTTGGGCAGGGTGACCGGTTGATGCAGTACTGCCTCCCGCTTTTAGCCCTGGCGGTTGGCTTCCTGACCGTCCGGGTTTGTTGCCGGGCCTTTTTGGGGCTTTTGGTCAGCGGCGGTGCGGTGCGGCCGAATTACCGGGGTCAGGAAGTTCCTGTGGGAGGCGGCACCGTCTTCTTCTTCGCGCTTCTCGCCGGGATGCTGGTGGCTTATTTTTTCCCACCGGCCGGTCTTAAAGAGCGGAAGCTCCTGGGACTTTTGTTTCTGACGGCCCTTACCACCCTGGTGGGCGTGATCGACGACGCCTGGGGGTCCCGCCGGGTTTCAGGGTTTAAAGGCCATTTCGGCCGGCTCCTGCGCGGCGAACTCACGACCGGGGCACTGAAGGGCATTGCTACGTTTGCGGGGAGCCTCCTGCTGTTTTTACCGGGCGACCCGGTAGGGGAAGGGGTTCTGAACGCTTTCCTGGTGGCCCTGTGGGTGAACACGGTCAACCTGTTCGACCTGCGGCCTGGACGGGCGGGGAAGGTGTTCCTGCTGGCGGCCGTGGTGCTCACAGCTGCGGCCTGGGGCAGACCCGAGCTCTACCTGCTGTGGGTCGTCGGGGGAGCGGTGCTTGCGTTTCTGCCTTACGACCTGCAGGCGAAGGCGATGATGGGGGATGCCGGGGCAAACACTCTGGGGGCGGTGGTTGGGGCGACCTCGGCCTGGATGTTTTCGCTTGAAGCGCGACTGGGCATTCTTGTCGGCCTGATGGTGTTGCATCTTTTGACGGAAAAGTATTCCTTAACGCAGATAATAGCGCGGAACCGGGTGCTTGACTTCCTGGACCGTCTTGGCAGACGCGGGTAAAAGAGGATTTTTAACTGTGGATGACGAAGAAATTAGCGTTACCATTTAGTAGTCGGCGGCCGGCGGCGTTATTTTCAGGAATAAGGTGGATTGCCGGAGGTTCTGCAAAGGGTTTTGACGCTGGCGACCGTGATGAGGAGTTGCTTTTGTGGCCCGGGTTTTGTTTGACAAGGAAAGCTGTAAGGGTTGCAAACTCTGCGTAACCGTTTGCCCCAAAAAGATCATCGCCCTGTCTCCCGAGGTAAACAGTCATGGCTTTCATCCGGCGGGCATCACCGAGGCTGAAAAATGCAACGGTTGTGGCTTTTGCTTTTTAATTTGCCCTGACGTGGCGATTGCGGTTTTACGGGGGGAAGGCGCCGGTGAATAAGATTTTAATGAAGGGAAACGAAGCCTTCGGGGAGGGTGCGATCCGGGCCGGCTGCAGGTTTTTCTTCGGCTACCCGATAACACCGCAGAGCGAGTTGCCCCATTACCTTGCCTGGCGTCTTCCCGAGGTCGGCGGGCTTTACCTCCAGGCGGAGAGCGAAATTGCCGCCATCAACATGGTTTACGGCGCCGCGGCTGCGGGGGTACGGGTGATGACCTCCTCTTCCAGCCCAGGGATCAGCCTGATGATGGAAGGGATCTCTTACATCGCCTGCGCGGAGCTTCCCTGCGTGATCGTCAATATTATGCGCGGAGGGCCGGGCCTGGGCAACATCGCTCCTTCCCAGGCGGATTATTTTCAGGCTGTCAAGGGCGGGGGGCACGGAGACTACCGCCTGCTGGTTCTGGCACCTGCATCGGTACAGGAAGTACTTGACCTGGTAGGACTGGCCTTCGACCTGGCCGACAAGTATCGAAATCCGGTCATGGTGGTCGGCGACGGCATTCTCGGTCAGATGATGGAGGCGGTGGAACTCGGGCCGGCGCCCGAAGTCAAGCTGCCGCCGAAACCGTGGGCCACCACCGGCACCGCCGGGCGGAAGACCCGGAACATCATCAACTCGCTCTACATCGAGCCGGAGGAACTGGAAAAGGTGAACCTGCGCCTGCAGGCGAAGTACCGGCAGATGGCGGAAGAGGAAAAACGCTGGGAAGACTACCGGATGGAGGACGCGGAACTCGTACTCGCCGCCTTTGGAATGGTGGCGCGAATCGCCAAGGCGGTGGTTGACCGTTTGCGGGCGGAAGGGATTCCGGCGGGACTGGTGAGGCCCATCACCCTCTATCCGTTTCCCGACGGCGCCTTTGAGCGGGCTGCCGGGAAAGCCAGAGCCTTCCTGACGGTAGAAATGAATGCGGGGCAAATGGTGGAAGATGTCCGGCTGGCGGTTTGCGGGCGGCGGCCGGTTTATTTTTACGGGCGCACCGGCGGCATGCTGACGACCGTGGCGGAGGTAGCGGCCAGAGCGCGGGAAATCTGGGAGGGGCTGAAATAAAGGATGAAGGATGAAGGCGGAAGGCGGAAGGCGGCGGTTTCGTGGCGGCGCACCAGGGGCTTAACGGATACGCCTTTCCACTACTGCCCGGGTTGCTCCCACGGCGTCATCCACCGCCTGGTGGCCGAAGTGCTGGATGAACTCGGGGTGCTGGAAAAAACCGTGGGTATCTGCCCGGTGGGGTGCGCCGTGTTCGCTTACAACTATTTCAACTGCGATATGATCGAGGCGGCACACGGACGGGCCCCCGCCGTGGCCACCGGGGTAAAAAGGGTGCTCCCGGATCGCGTCGTTTTTACCTATCAGGGCGACGGCGACCTGGCGGCCATTGGGACCGCCGAAATTGTCCACGCGGCTGCCCGGAGCGAAAGGTTCACGACGATTTTTGTCAATAATGCCGTTTACGGGATGACCGGCGGGCAGATGGCGCCCACCACCCTTCTGGGGCAGAAGACGACCACGACACCTGCCGGACGGGAGGTGTCCGTTGCCGGTTTCCCGCTAAAAGTGGCCGAGCTGATGGCAACGCTTGACGGGGCGGTTTATGTTGCCAGGGTGTCCGTACATTCACCCAAGCACATCCTGCAGGCGAAGAGGGCGATCCGGGAGGCTTTTAAGGTGCAGCTTGACGGGCTGGGATTCGCGCTCGTGGAGGTTCTTTCCGCCTGTCCGACCAACTGGGGTCTGGCGCCTCCCGACGCGCTCCGGTGGGTGGAGGAAAAAATGATTCCCGTTTACCCGCTCGGCAAATTCAAGGTGCCGGAGGAAATAAGTTAATGTTGGAAGAAGTTCTCCTGGCCGGTTTCGGAGGGCAGGGCATCCTGTCAACCGGCATGCTTCTGGCTTACGCGGCGCTGGCCGAAGGCCTTCACGTGGCCTGGATACCGTCTTACGGGCCCGAAATGCGCGGCGGCACGGCCAACTGCGGGGTAACGGTCTCCGACGCCCCGATCAGTTCACCCCTGGTGGTGGAACCCACCACTCTGATCGCCATGAACGGGCCGTCGCTTGACCGGTTCGAACCCGCAGTGAAGCCGGGCGGCCTGATTATTTATAACGCCTCCCTGATCAACCGGCGGCCTGTCCGGGCGGATGTGCGGGCGCTTGCGGTGCGGGCGAACGAGATCGCGGAAGGGATCGGCAATGTCCAGGTGGCGGCCAACGTGATGCTCGGTGCTTTTCTGGAGCTCACGCGGGTGGCTTCCCTGGGTAAAGCTGGGGAGGCACTGGCAAAAGTGCTGCCGCCGCGCCGGCACCACCTGATCCCGGCCAACCTGCGCGCGCTGGAAGAAGGGGCGCGGATCGCCCGGGAGGCGGGAACAAAAGAAAGGATGAAGGCTATGAATAAAGTATGGGGTCAGAATTCAGAATTCAGAATTCAGAAGCCAGAATGAAAGAAAAGGAGATTTAGCTTGCTTCTTTTTTTCCTCTCTATTTCTGGTTTCTATCTTCTGGATTCTGATTGCTGGCTTCTGGATTCTGACGCCGGAGCTGAATTCTGAGGTTACGGACGGAGAACAGTCTGGAAAGGGGTTTGGGGTTGATCAACCGGGAGCGGTTGCTGAGTGAGTTTTTAGAACTGGTTCAGGTCGACAGTGTGTCCGGGCAGGAACGGCAGCTGTGCGACCTTTTAAAGGGAAAGCTCGGCGCCCTCGGGCTGGAGGTGCGGGAAGACGGGGCCGGCGCTTTCGGCAACGGCACGGCCGGTAACATCATCGCGCAGCTTCCGCCCGCTGGGGGCGGACCGCGGCTTCTTTTTTGCGCCCATATGGATACCGTCGAGCCCGGAAGAGGGGTCAAACCGGTGGTTGGAGCGGACGGGATCGTGCGTTCCGCCGGAGATACAATCCTGGGTGCGGACGACAAGGCGGGCATTGCCGCCGTTCTGGAAGCCCTCCGGGTGGTGCGGGAACAAAAACTGAAACACGGTGGGATTACGGTGGTTTTCACCGTCCGCGAAGAGACCGGTCTGATCGGGGCCAAGGCCCTCGGCCGCGAAATCGAGGCCGATTACGGCTTTGTCCTGGACGCTGCGGGGCGGCCGGGGGAGATCGTGGTGCGGGCGCCTTCCCAGGATAAGCTTACCGCTACAGTTTACGGGCGGGCGGCCCATGCCGGCGTCAATCCCGAGGCCGGTATTAATGCCATTTACGTGGCGGCGCAGGCAATTGCCGCCATGAAGTTGGGGCGGATTGACCCGGAAACCACGGCGAATATCGGGCTCATCAGCGGCGGCAAGGCGGTAAACATTGTGCCGGATAGGGTTTATCTGGAAGGCGAGGTACGGAGCCTAAAAGAGGAGCGCCGGGCGGCGCACACGGATCTGATCTGCCGGATACTCGAGGAGACGGCCCGGAAGGCAGGAGCACGGGTAGAGACGAACGTGGAACTGCTTTACCGGGGGTTTGACCTTTCGGCGGATGCACCGGTGGTCCGGTTCACCCAGGAAGCGATGCGCCGCTGCGGCCTGGAACCGTCCTTGACCCAGAGCGGGGGCGGCAGTGACGCGAACATCCTGAACGCCCGCGCAATTCCGGCGGTCAACCTGGCGACGGGAATGGAAAAGGTGCACACCACCGAGGAGGAAATTGCGGTTGCTGACCTCATAAGCACGGCGAGGCTCCTTCTGGAGCTAATCCGGCTTGCGGGGAACCAGTAACGCTCATTTGCGGGGGGATGGGGTTGCGGTTTATCAAGATGCATGGTTTAGGAAACGACTTCGTGGTGGTCCAGGCAGAAGAGGTGGTTTCGGACCCAGAAGAGCTGGCCCGGCGGGTGTGTGACCGGCACTTCGGCATCGGGGCGGACGGGCTGGTTTTTATCCTGCCGTCGGCGAAAGCCGACCTGCGGATGCGGATCTTCAACCCCGACGGTTCGGAGGCGGAAATGTGCGGCAACGCCATCCGTTGCGTAGCGAAGTACGCCTTTGAAAGCGGGTTGGTACGGCGGCCGGAACTGAAGGTAGAAACGGGCGCCGGGATTATTAGGCCGCGGTTGCGTTTTGAGGTAAGCCGGGTAAAGGAAGTGGAAGTGGACATGGGAGAGCCGGTGCTGGAGCGGGAGCAGATTCCGATGGCGGGTCCGCCCGGCCGTGTGGTTGACGAAAGCCTGACGGTTTATGGAAAGACTTTCCGGATCACCGCGGTTTCTTTCGGCAACCCGCACTGTGTGATTTTTCTCCCCGACGTATCGTCCGTTGACCCGTCGATTATCGGGCCGAAGATTGAACATCATCCGGCCTTCCCCCGGCGGACCAACGTGGAATTCGTCCAGGTGCTTACCCCGGACAGGATCCGGGTTCGGGTATGGGAGCGGGGTGCGGGTGAAACCCTGGCTTGCGGTACGGGTGCCTGTGCCGCGGTTGTGGCCGGCGTGTTGAACGGTTTATGCGGCCGGGAGGCCTGGGTGGAGCTTCCGGGAGGGGAGTTGTTCATCGTCTGGGCGGAGGATAATCACGTTTACATGACCGGTCCGGCCGCAGAAGTCTTCCGCGGCGAGTGGCCGGAAGGCTAAATGGTCGTCGGTCGTCAGAGGTCAGTCGTCGGATTTGGGTTGTAATAAT
>JASEJH010000045.1:0-1554 GCA_030016455.1 Thermoanaerobacteraceae bacterium | reverse complement strand
AATAATTCGGTATCCGGAATAATCAGCGCAAGATCCGGTATAAGCCGGCCGGCCCGGCCAAGAAAAAGGTTCCGCTCTATTTTGAGAGTCGTTTGCGACGATAAAGCCGCGCCCCACGGAAGAAGAACGCACATTTTTCAGAGGGAGGTTATGGATATTGCCCCAGGTTGCGGAGAGAGTTTCCAACCTGCCGCCGTATCTTTTCGCCCGGATCGAAAAGCTCATCGAGGAAAAGAGGGCGAAAGCCGTTGACGTGATCAGCCTGGGCATCGGCGACCCCGACCAGCCGACGCCGGAGCACATCTGCGCGGAGGCTGCCCGGCAGCTCCAGAACCCGGCGAACCACCAATACCCTTCATCGGCGGGAATGTTCGCCTTCCGGGAGGCGGTCGCCGGGTGGTACGCGCGGCGCTTCGGTGTTATGCTGGAGCCCAAAAGCGAGGTTGTTTCCCTGATCGGGTCGAAGGAAGGAATCGCACACATCGCCTGGTGTTTCGTCAACCCGGGCGATGTGGTTCTGGTGCCCGACCCGGGGTACCCGGTTTATGCAGGCGGAACCATTCTGGCTGGTGGTGAACCCTTCACGCTGCCGCTTCTGCCGGAGAACGGTTTCTTGCCTCGGCTGGAAGACGTTCCAACGGAGGTGGCCCGGCGGGCGAAGATCATTTTCTTAAACTACCCGCACAACCCTACAGCGGCCGTTGCAGACAGGGATTTCTTCCGGCGGGTGGTAGCCTTTGCCCGGGAATTCGACCTCCTGGTCTGCCACGACGCCGCTTACGTTGATATTGCGTACGACGGTTACCGGCCCCCGAGCTTCCTGGAAGTGCCTGGTGCGCGCGAGGTGGGAATCGAGTTCGGTTCCGTGTCGAAACCTTACAACATGACCGGCTGGCGGTGCGGCTGGGCCGCGGGGAACAGGGAAGCGGTTGAGGTGCTGGCAAGGCTGAAGTCGAACATTGATTCCGGAGTCTTTCAGGTGGTTCAGTATGCAGCCATGGCCGGGCTCACCGGACCACAGGATTGCCTGGAACGGACGAATGCGCTGTACCGGGAGCGGCGGGATCTGGCGGTTGCAGCGCTCAAGGAAATGGGCTGGCGGGTCGAACCGCCGCGGGCGACCTTTTACCTCTGGCTACCGGTCCCGGCGGGTTTTACTGCCGAGTCCTTCGCCGAAGCATTGATCGAGCAGGCGGGGGTGGTGGTTACTCCCGGTACGGGTTATGGGAAATACGGGGCGGGGTTCTTCCGGATTTCACTTACGCTGCCCACAGAACGGCTGCGTGAGGCCCTGGAGCGAATGAAGCGCACGCTTGGCAGAGTGAGTTTTTAGTGACAGGGAGGGGATTTCCATGCGTCTCTCCCGCCGCGCGCGGGGAATAAGTCCGTCGCCTACGCTGGCGGTTGATGCCCGGGCGAAGGAACTGGCCGCCAAAGGCGAGCAGATTATCAACTTCGGCGTGGGGGAGCCCGACTTTGACACGCCGGAACACATCAAAGCGGCGGCGGCGGAAGCAATGGCCCGGGGGATGACCAAATACACACCGGTACCGG
>JASEJH010000044.1 GCA_030016455.1 Thermoanaerobacteraceae bacterium | reverse complement strand
GGTTTTAAAGCACGGGAAGAAACCCTTCACGCCGAAGCCGTAAAAACGAAAGGGGAGAAGCTGTTGCCCCTCCCCCAGCCGCAGCTAAAACAGTCCAACCGTCCGCCCCGTCTCGTCAATGTCCACCTTGAAGGCCGCCGGCTGCGACGGCAACCCGGGCATCGTCCGCATCGCCCCTGCTAACGGGTAAAGAAAGCCTGCGCCGACCGAGGCACGGATGTCGCGAATCGGGAAGATGTAATCCCGGGGTACGTTCTTGAGCGCCGGGTCGTGGGAGATGGAAAGGTGGGTCTTTGCCATGCAGATGGGCAGCTTGCCCCATCCCTGGGCCTCAAACTGCTGGATCTTCCGTTCTGCCAGCGGCTCGTACCGCACGCCCGCTGCGTTGTAGATTTTGGTGGCCATGATTTCAATCTTTTCCTTGATGCTGAGTTCGTCCGGGTAAAGGAACTGGAAGTTGCTCGGTTTTTCGCAGGCCTCGACCACAGCCTTGGCCAGGTCAATCGCCCCGGCGCCGCCGTCGGCCCAGACCGTGATCGGGTACGCGCCTTCCGCCCCGGCTTCCAGCGCCTTCTGGCGCACCGTCTCGACCTCGGCGTCGGTGTCGGCCACAAACCGGTTGACGGATACTACTACCGGAACTCCGAAGTACTTTGCAATCTTGATCATGTGGGCCAGGTTTTCGCAGCCGCGCTCAACCGCCGGTACGTTCTCTTTCAGGATCTCCTCCGGGAGCGGTTTCCCGGCGACCACGTTACCGACACCGCCGTGCATCTTGAGCGCCCGGATGGTGCAGGTGATGACCACGCAGTCGGGCTTGAGGCCGGAGTACCGGCACTTGATGTTCATGAACTTCTCCATTCCCAAGTCGGCGCCGAAGCCGCTTTCGGTAACGACGTAATCGGCCACCTTCAGCCCGATCATGTCCGCCAGGACGGAGCACTGCCCGTGAGCGATGTTTGCGAACGGCCCGGCGTGCAGGATGCAGGCCTGCCCTTCGAGCGTCTGCATCAGGTTGGGCTTGATCGCCTCCTTCATGATGACGGTCATCGCGCCTGCTGCCTTGAGGTCTTCCGCCGTCACCGGCTTGCCGTCGTAGCTGTAACCGATCACGACCCGCCCGAAGCGCTGCCGCATATCCTTGAGCCCGGTGGTGAGCGCCAAAATGGCCATCACCTCCGAGGCCACGGTGATGTCGAACCCCGCTTCGCGCGGGTAACCGTTCTCGCGGCCGCCGAGCCCAATGACGATGTTCCGCAACACCCGGTCGTTGACGTCCACCACCCGGGGCCACATGATCGTCAGGGGATCAATGTTCAGCGGGTTCTTGTGGAGAATGGAGGCGTCAATCATCGCCGCCAGGAGGTTGTGGGCCTGTCCCACGGCATGAATGTCGCCGGTGAAGTGGATATTCAGGTCCTCCATCGGCACCACCTGGGAGTAACCGCCTCCGGCCGCACCCCCCTTAATCCCGAAAACGGGACCCATCGAGGGCTGGCGGAGGGTGCAGACCACCTTTTTCCCGATCTTCCCCAACCCCTGCGTCAGACCGATGGTGGTAACCGTTTTGCCTTCGCCGAGAGGGGTGGGCGTAATCGCCGTGACGTCAATATACTTGCCGTTGGGGCGATCACGGAATTTTTCCAACACCTCTAACTTGATCTTCGCCTTGTACTTCCCGTAATAGTCAATGTCGTCCTCGTCCAGGCCGATTGAGGCCGCGATGTCCCGGATCGGGATCATTTTGTGGGCCTGGGCGATCTCCAGGTCGCTGGGTACAACCCGCATCGGCTTTCCCATCCTTTCTCCCAAAAATAGTATTATCTGGCCCAATGGTTTTAATTATTTAATGTACCACCTTGTGGCGAACGGTATCAAGCAGGGTGGTTTGAAAAAGCAGAAATCAATGCCAAGCGGTCGGTTATCAAAGCCAGAGGTCAGGGCGAAGCGAGCCGGGGGAATTCCAGGCCGGAATTCAGAATACAGAAGCCGGCACAATTGGAGGTTAGAAGTTAGAGGTTAGAGGTTAGAGGTGGGATTTTTGAAGAAATCAGCGATGCTGATTTCTCACAAAGTTACTAACCTCCAACCTCCGGCCTCTCACTTCTAATTAAGGCAGGGACGCCGAGTTTGCGCGGTAGCCCAGCACTCAACCAAAAAACAGCTCTTTTCTTCGTGGTCAAAGATAACCTTGTTTGAAGAGAGCCTACCAATTACCGGGTTGAGTGCTGGGTGACGAGCGATAGTGCGGTCAGCGCAGGAATCCGGCGCGAGCCGGTCTCCCCAGGGCCGCTGCAGAAATCTTACATTTTTAGGGGAGGAATCCCCACGCTCCGGCCGGTCTGGTATAATTAGCGAAAACGCTTTGGTGAGGGAATAAGGTGAAATACGTCGTTATTTTAGTGGATGGAATGGCGGACTACCCCTGTCCGGAACTCGGGGGGCTGACGCCGCTGGCGTACGCCCGGACGCCGCACATGGACGATCTGGCCGCCCGGGGAACGGTGGGTCTGGTGCAGACGGTGCCGGAGGGCCTGCCGCCGGGAAGCGACGTGGCCAACCTGGCGGTGCTGGGCTACAACCCGCAGGAATGCTATACCGGCCGGGCGCCGCTGGAGGCGGCGAGCATGGGGGTGGAGCTCGGGCCGGAGGACGTGGCCTTCCGGTGCAACCTGGTCACCCTTTCGGAGGACGAGCCCTACGCCGCGAAAGTGATGGTTGACTACAGCGCCGGGGAGATCTCTTCCGCCGACGCTCGGGAGCTGATCGCGGCGGTGCAAGAGCGTCTGGGGAGTGAAGAAATTTCGTTTTACCCGGGAGTCAGCTACCGGCACCTGATGGTCTGGCGGGGCGGCCCGGCAGGTACGATACTCACGCCGCCGCACGACATCACCGGACAGGTAGTCGGGGGTTACTTGCCGCAGGGTGAAGGTGCACAGTTCCTGATAGAGCTAATGGAGGAAAGCGCCCGGTTTTTGCCGGAATACCCAGTGAACCGCCAGCGGAAAGCCAAAGGGCAAAATCCCGCTAATTCGGTCTGGTTCTGGGGGCAGGGCCGGCGCCCGCGGCTGACACTTTTTAAGGAAAAATTCGGACTGGCCGGCAGCGTGATCGCTGCAGTGGACTTGATCCGCGGCATCGGGGTGCTCGCGGGGATGCGGGTGCCGGTGGTTCCTGGTGCGACCGGGAATATCCACACGAATTACCGGGGGAAGGCCCAGGCTGCGCTTGAGGAACTTAAGACCGGCCAGGACTTTGTCTTTGTCCATATCGAGGCAGCAGACGAGGCGGGGCACCAGGGGGATCTACAGGCCAAGGTACGGGCCATCGAGGAGATTGACGCCAAGGTCGTGGGGGAGGTTCTCGCCGGTCTGAAGGAAGGTTTTCCGGCCTGGCGGGTGCTGGTGCTGCCGGACCACCCCACGCCGGTCAGCGTCAGGACCCACACCGCCGAGCCGGTACCATTCGTAATCGCCGACAGCCGGACCAGGAACCGCGGGGTTTCGGCGAAGATCTTTACCGAAGCGGTGGCGGAGAGCGCCGGATTGCTGTTTGCAGACGGGTGGGAGTTACTTCCGTATTTTCTCCGGGTACGGTAAGGCGGGGGAGAAGGTTTGCGACTGAAAGCCGCCACGTTTATGCGAAGATAACGTACTTGCAGCCCGATGGTACGTGTTTCCGGACAGGCGGAGCTTTAAACGGCCGCCTTTTTCTGTTATTATAGTAAAAACGAGACCGGGTGGAGCCAAATGGAAGCTAATGAGGCGCTCAAGGTTTTACGGGCGCAGTACCACGACTTTTTAAATTGCCTGCAGGTGGTTTCCGGCCTGGTGGATTTAGGCCGGCCGGAGAAGATCAAGGAATATGTCCGCCGGGCGGCGGACGAGTTTACGGCGCGGGGACGGCTCGCCAAGTCGGGTTTGCCGGAGGTAACCTGGATGCTCCTCCGGTTCCAAACGGAGGCCGCGGAGCACGGGATTAAGGTTTCGTGCGAACTCGGGCAGGGTTCGGGGGAATCGGTGCCGGAAGCCACATTTTTGGGCCGTTTTCACGAGGCGATTGTGGCGCACAGTTCGGGGGTTTGCAAGGAACGGCTGCTCAAAATAGCGGGTAAAAGGGTCCTAGAAGGCTACGCGCTGACTTACAGCGGCCCCTTCGCCTGGAAGGAGGTTGCGGAGGCGGTGGCCGAAACCGCGGCCGCCGCCGGGGTGAAGCTGACGGTCGCGGCAGAAAACGCGGCTACAATTCTCTTACCCGTCCGGTAGACGGCATGTTTTACGATCACCTTAAGATTTACGTCAAGGCCGGGGATGGCGGAAACGGCTGCGTGGCCTTCCGCCGGGAGAAATACGTTCCTTTCGGCGGGCCGGCGGGCGGTGACGGCGGGCGGGGCGGGCACGTCGTCCTCCGGGCCGACGAAGGTTTGCGAACGCTGGTGGACTTTCATTTCCGGCACCACTTTAAGGCCGGGCGGGGCGGCCACGGCGGAGGGAAGGAGCGCCACGGGAAAAGCGGCGCCGATCTCGTCCTCCAGGTGCCGGTGGGTACCGTGGTCCGGGACGCGGCGACGGGCGAAGTCCTGGCCGACCTAGTAAAGCACGGCCAGGAAGTGATCGTGGCCCGCGGCGGCCGGGGCGGCCGCGGCAACGCCCGCTTTGCCACGTCTACGGAGCGGGCGCCCCGGTTCGCGGAAAAAGGCGAACCAGGTGAAGAACGCTGGTTGGAGCTCGAGCTCAAGCTCCTGGCGGACGTGGGACTGGTCGGGTTGCCGAACGCCGGGAAATCCACAATCCTTTCCCGGGTTTCGGCGGCGCGTCCCAAGATCGCCGACTACCCCTTCACCACCCTCGAGCCCTGCCTGGGGGTCGTCCGGGTGGGGGAGGGTGAAAGTTTCGTGCTGGCAGACCTCCCGGGCCTGATTGAGGGCGCGCATGCCGGCGCCGGTCTTGGGCACAAGTTTCTCCGGCACATCGAGCGGACCCGGTTACTGATTCACGTCGTGGATGCTGCGGGAACCGAGGGAAGGGACCCCGTGGCCGATTTTGCCGTAATCAACCGGGAACTGGCGCTTTACAGCCCCGAACTGGCTGCGCGGCCCCAGGTGGTGGCGGCGAACAAAATGGACCTCCCGGAAAGCCGGCCGAAGCTGGAGCGCCTGCGGGCGGCTCTGCCCGCCTACGAAGTTTTCCCGGTCTCCGCCGCCACCGGCGAAGGCCTTGACCGCTTGATGGTCCGCGTGGCAGCGCTTTTACGGGAATTGCCGGCGCCCCGGTTAGTCGAAGCCCCCGAGAAGGCCGCCGCCGGCGGGACGCCCTTGCGCGTGCGTCAGGAAGCAGGAGTTTTCGTCGTCGAAGGTGAAAAGGTCGAGCGGAAGGTGGCAATGACCGACCTCGATAACCCGGAGGCGGTGCGGCGGCTGAAACAGTATTTTCGCCGGGCGGGTGTCGAGGACGCCCTCCGAACCGCGGGAGTAAAGCCTGGGGATACGGTGCGGATCGGGCGGGAGGAGTTCGTCTACCAGCCGGAGGGAGAGGCATGAGGGCGAGCCCTCTGCCGAAAGAAGAGGTGGGGACAGCTGGGGCGAGATAGTTTTGGCCGTTTCAAGCGGCTGGTCGTCAAGGTGGGTACAAGTTCCCTGACCCACAGGACGGGGGAAATCAACCTGCGCCAGATCGAAAAACTGGTGCGGGAACTGGCGGAGGTTCACAACGAGGGGCGCGAGGTGCTGCTGGTTTCATCGGGAGCGATCGGCGCCGGAATGGGGCGCCTGGGCTTCAAGACGCGACCGAGAACAATCCCGGAGAAGCAGGCCTGTGCCGCGGTCGGCCAGGGACTGCTCCTGCAAATGTACGAAAAGGGTTTTGCCGAGTACGGGATTGTGGTGGGTCAGGTGCTTCTAACGAGGGGAGACCTGGCCGACCGGCAGCGCTTCCTGAACGCCCGCAACACGCTGCTTACCCTTTTAAGGTACAGGGTCCTGCCGGTGATTAACGAGAACGATACCGTGGCGGTGGACGAAATCCGGTTTGGGGACAACGATACCCTTTCGGCGCTGGTGGCCAACCTGGTGGACGCGGAGCTGCTGCTGATCCTGTCTGACGTGGAAGGGCTTTATACGGCCGACCCGCACAAGAAACCGGACGCGGAGCTTATTCCCGAGGTTACGGCGATTACGCCGGAACTGGAGGCCCTTGGGGGCGGCGCCGGTTCCGCCATGGGGAGCGGCGGGATGGTCACCAAGTTTCAGGCGGCGCAGATTGCGGGCCGGGGCGGGGCCGTGATGGTCCTCGCCGCGGCGGCGGCCGACAACGTTATCCGCCGGGTGCTGGCGGGGGAAGAGATCGGTACGGTCTTCTGGCCGACGGAGCGCTTGAAAGGGCGCAAACGCTGGATCCTGTTCGGGGCCACCGTCAAGGGGAAGATTTATGTGGACGCCGGCGCCGCCCGCGCGTTGCGCGAAGGGGGAAAAAGCCTGCTTCCTTCGGGCATTGTACGGGTGGAAGGCCATTTTGAGGCCGGTCATTCGGTAAGCGTCATTGATCCCGAAGGCCGCGAAATTGCCCGGGGGTTGGTCAACTATTCCGCGGCGGAGGTCGAGCAGATCAAGGGGGCAAACACGGCCCGGATCGCAAAGCTTATCGGGGCGCAGCCTTACGCCGAGGTGGTTCACCGGGACAACCTGGTTCTAACGCGGTAACGAAAGGAAGAGAGAATGGAAAAGCTCTGGGCGCCCTGGCGGGCGATTTACATTACGCAGCCGAAAGACGAAGCGGAGTGTATCTTCTGCGCCAAGCTCAACGACACCCGGGACGCCGAAAACTATGTTCTGGCGCGGCGGGAGCATTCTTTTGTACTTCTAAATCTCTATCCGTATAACAACGGGCACCTTCTGGTTGCGCCGTACCGGCACGTGGCGGACATCACGGAGCTGACCCCCGAGGAATCATTGTCCTTGTTCCAGCTGACGCAGGAGATGGTTGAGCTGATCCGGCGGGTGATGCGGCCCGACGGCTTCAACATCGGAATCAACCTCGGACGGGTCGCGGGTGCGGGCTTTCCCGGCCACTTTCACATCCACATCGTGCCCCGCTGGGATGGGGACACCAGCTTCATGCCGGTGGTCGGGGACGTGAAGGTGATTTCCGAGAGCCTGGACCGGACCTACGCCAAGCTGAAAGAGGGGCTGGAGGAAGAGAAACGGCAGTAACGGGGGCTTTTTACCGGTCAAGCGGGTGCGGTTCACGGCGCGCGGAGTGCCGGCCGCCTGCTTTTTATGGCGTTCGGCTTGTAATTCCGGCCATCTGAGGAGGAGAGGAAATGAACGAGATCGAAGCGGCGGTTGTGGAAAAGGCGAAGCGGGCTAAAGAAGCGGCGCGGCGCCTGGCCTACCTTTCTACTACGGCAAAGGACGCCGGACTGCTGGCGATGGCCGACGCACTGGAGGCCAACATGGCCGGCATCCTGGAGGCCAACGCCCGGGATCTGGAAGCGGGGAAGGCGAAGGGGTTGAGCGGGGCGCTTCTCGACCGCCTCCTGCTCAACGAGGCCCGTGTGCGGGAAATGGCTCAGGGGTTGCGGGACGTCGTCAAACTGTCCGATCCGGTGGGCGAGGTGGTGGCGATGTGGCGGCGGCCCAACGGCCTGGAGGTAGGGCAGATGCGGGTGCCGCTGGGCGTAATCGGAATGATTTACGAGGCCCGCCCCAACGTCACCGTGGACGCCGCCGGGTTGTGCCTGAAAGCTGGGAACGCGGTGGTCCTGCGGGGCGGTTCCGAAGCCATCCACTCCAACACCGCCATCACCCGCATCATTGCGGACGCCGCTTATCGCGCCGGGATCCCGGAGGGGGCGATCGAGTTTATCGACCGGACGGAACGCGAGGCGGCGCAGGTCTTAATGCGGCTCAACGAGTATGTTGACGTGCTCATCCCCCGGGGCGGGGCGGGATTGATCCAGACGGTGGTCAAGACGGCCACCGTACCGGTAATCGAAACCGGGGTGGGGAACTGCCACACCTACGTGGACGAGTTCGCCGACCTGGAAAAGGCGGCGGCAATCGTCATCAACGCCAAGTGCCAGCGCCCGGGCGTTTGCAACGCGATGGAGACCCTCCTGGTGCACGAGGCGGTGGCGCCTGCTTTCCTGCCGGCAGTAGCCCGGCAGCTCAAGGAACGGGGCGTGGAAATCCGCGGCTGCCCGGGAACTCTGAAATACGTGCCCTGGGCGCGTCCGGCGACTGAGGAAGACTGGTTCACGGAGTTCCTGGACCTCATCCTGGCCGTCCGGGTGGTCTCCAGCCTGGAGGAGGCGCTCGACCATATCTACCGGTACGGCACCAAGCACTCCGAGGCGATCGTCACCGAAAGCTACACTAACGCCCGGCGCTTCCTGAAAGAGGTGGACGCGGCGGCGGTCTACGTTAACGCCTCCACTCGTTTTACCGATGGCGGGCAGTTTGGCTTCGGGGCGGAGATCGGCATCTCGACCCAGAAGCTCCATACCCGGGGACCGATGGGCTTGAAAGAGCTGACCACCATCAAGTACATCATCTTTGGCGAGGGCCAGGTCCGGGAGTAACCGTTTCCGGTGGGTTCCCATAAAATAAGCGGAGGTGCAACCTGGGTTGGAAGCTTTCAAAAGTGATAATCCCTGGGGCTCGAGCGGTTTGGCCCAAAAAGGTCTTGGATTGCCGGAGCTTTACTCCGGAGAAAAAACCAAATTTTGTTATAAACAACCTCTTTTAGTTGATTCTTTTTGCGAAAACAGTTATAATGAGGCCAAATGGGGTGGATGCTGCGCGGATGCGACTCGGATTGATGGGGGGAACCTTTGACCCCATCCATTATGGCCACTTGGTGGCGGCCGAGGTGGCACGGTATGAG
>JASEJH010000043.1:6550-9001 GCA_030016455.1 Thermoanaerobacteraceae bacterium | reverse complement strand
CAAAATTCCGACCCTCCGGCCTCTTGCCGCAGCATCTAAATGCCGTAGACAGTTGGTGTTTTAAGTAACTTAAAGGCGGTTGTCCGCCGCCAACCGAGGCGGGATCGGAATGCGGGATCTTATTGTCTACGGTCCCGCTTTTGTTTTTAGTCCGGAGTCAGCACCGGTCGCACGCGTTTTGTTAAGCCCGGCACGGTGCCGAAGCTTTTGCCTCCGGGCGACGGGTTTCTCCAAAGATTTCTCGGGAAGGAGGTGAGGGAACTTGCGGCACGTGAAGGAAGACAAAGTCAAGGCCGTGGACGAGCTCAGGGAAACTCTGCAGACGGCAAAGGCGGTTTTCGTCGCCGACTACCGGGGAATTCCGGTGGGCAGGCTGACCGAGTTGCGGCGCCGGCTCCGGGCTGCCGACGGCAGGTTGAAGGTGGCCAAGAACACCCTGACCAGGATTGCCGCCAAAGAGGCAGGCGTGGAGGCGCTGATTTCGCTGCTGGAGGGGCCCGTGGCCCTGGCTTTCAGTTTCGGCGAGCCGGCGACCACAGCGAAAGTGCTCAACGAGTTCAACCGGGAGTTCAAGCTCTTGGAAATCAAGGGAGGCGTTCTCGACGGGCGGTTGATTTCGTCCAATCAGGTTAAGGTTCTGGCAGACCTGCCGCCCTTTGAGGTTCTAATGGCCAGGGCCATTGGCGGGATGAAGGGACCGCTTTACGGCCTGGCGAACGTGCTAAGCGGGCCGCTTCGCAATCTGATTTGCGTCTTGGAGGCGGTGCGGGAAAAGCAGGCTGCAGCCTCGTAGAAAGTAGTCACTTCCAATAATTCTGAAATCTTTTAAGGAGGTTTGTTCAAATGTCTAAGGTAGCGGAGATTATGGAGGCTATAAAAGGTCTCACGGTGGTAGAGCTTGCGGATCTGGTCAAGGCGTTGGAGAACGAATTCGGGGTCAGCGCGGCGGCGCCGGTTACTGTGGCTGCGGTCCCTGTAGCAACGGGGGCGGCACCTGCTGCTGCGCCGGAGGAGGAAAAAACCGAGTTTGACGTGATCCTGACCGCAGTTGGGGACAAGAAGATCAACGTGATCAAGGTGGTCCGGGAGATCACGGGCCTCGGCTTGAAAGAGGCCAAGGACTTGGTCGACAACGTTCCGAAACCGGTAAAGGAAAAGGTCAGCAAGGAAGAGGCGGAGGCCGCCAAGGCCAAGCTGGTCGAGGCCGGCGCCACGGTGGAGATAAAGTAAGCGGGAGCAGCGGTGGTTTAAAATGCGCGTTCCGCTTTTCAAGGAGAAGGTTTGTGCGTCTCGGCAGGTTCAGCCGGGGCGTTCTTTTTCCCTGGCGGGGTTTGTGCCGAGTAAGGGGACGTAGGGGCGGTTGCCCTTCTGTTTTCGACGGATTATAATGGAGGCGTGGTCGAAGGAGGATGTCGCGCGTGGAAAGGGTTGTCAAGGGGCACGAAATCTGGGTCTTGCCGGAGGACGGCCTGCTTTACCGCGGGCAGGAGGGCCGTTTTCGGGTCTTCTTCGGGCATGCGATGCATCCGGACGGGTTGGCACAGCAGGAACGGCTTACCGCCTGGGCGGTTGACCCGGGTGGGGAGCGTCTGCGCCTGGGTGTTGAGGCTGGAGGCGATTCGCACCTGGTCCGGGTGGTGCCGGAGCGGGAAGGGTTGTGGGCCCTGACGGTGGAGAACGACGTTGGCCCCTATGTCCTGACAAGGGGAGGACTTTACAAGCCCGGGACCCGCAAGGAGTACCCGGATGCCCGCGAAGCGGCCTACTATTATCAGTACGCGAAGACCTGTTTCCGGGTGGGCCACCTCTGCGTGGCCTGCGGTGACCTCTTCAAACAGGCGGACGTCAGTTTTCTCGGGCACGAACTGGAGCTGGTGCTGGCGCCGGGCGACTACCGGGCGGGGGACGAGGTTGCGTTACAGGTGCGGTACCGGGGCGGGCCGCTGCCGCGGGCGGTGGTTGCTGTCACGTGGAGCGGGTGGGAGAAAAAGGATTGGGCCAATCGCCTCGTGACTGATGAGCGGGGGAGGGGAAAGGCGGCGCTTTCCGCTCCCGGGCACTGGCTCTTTTACGTCCGGCATGTTGACCACGGCCGCGGCGTGGCCGGGGAATTCGAGCGCCGGGTGACGAGCGCCACGGTGAGTCTTTGGGGTGTAAATTAGGGGGGATAGATCCTGGAGGTAAACGACCCCGGCTTCTGGGCGGCGGCCTGGCGAAGGGCCTGCGCCCGGTCCGGTTTGCGGCAGGTGCAGGGAGACGACCGGGCCTTCTGGGACAGCCTGGCACCGTCCTACGGTAAACGGCGCACGCCCGTAGGGAAATACGACCGGCTGAAAGCGGTCACGGAGTTCCTGGAAGCGGCGGGGGCGCTGCGCGCGGAGGATTCCGTCCTGGACATCGGCTGCGGTCCGGGAGTCTACGCGCTCCTTTTTGCGTCCCGGGTACGGGAAG
>JASEJH010000043.1:0-6540 GCA_030016455.1 Thermoanaerobacteraceae bacterium | reverse complement strand
GAAGTGGTGGCGCTCGACAGCGCGCCCAAAATGTGCAGCGTATTGCGGGAGGAGCTTTCAGCCCGGGGTATCCGGAACGTCACGGTCGTCAACCGGGCCTGGGAGGAGGTTGACCTCGGGGCGGAGGGCTGGAAAGAGAGGTTTGACCTTGTTTTTGCTTCGCTGACGCCTGCCATCAAAGACCCGGAAACCCTGACGAAGATGGTAGCCGCTTCGCGCCGGTACTGCTGCCTGGTTGATTTCGCCCGTGGCTACCGGAACCCGGTGCTCGCCGAGCTCTGGCCGGCCGTTCTGGGTGAACCGTACCCGGGCGGGTGGTTTGAGATCAGCTATCCGTGGAACTACCTTTATGCTTCCGGGTACCTGCCGGAGATCCGGTTCATCGCCGACTTCTGGGAGGAGAAGATGCTCCTGGAGGAAGCGGTGGCACGGTACTGCCGGTCGCTTGGCCGCTTCATGGCGGTTACGCCCGCACTGGAGGAGAAAGTACGTTGCCACCTGCTCGCCCGCAGCACCGGCGGAGTTTTCTGCTTCCGGCACCGGGGTTACCTGGCGGTCCTTTTCTGGAGGGTGAACGATGATGCGGAAGAAGGAGGCAGGCGAGGCATTTAGCTATTGTTGTGGTCCTTTCCGGGATTGATTATAATCTCCTTGGGGATCCGCCAGTGATAACTTAAACACTTTTCCCGGATTCCTGACTTTTAGCCGCTGCTTCAGGGAGGTTAATTACTTGGCGCTGAAAGAACCTGTTTTTCCGCCGCGGCTTTTGGATTGTTACCGCAAATTGGAAAAGATTGAATTACCAGCGGCGGTGGTTGCACTGGACGGGGCCGCCGTTGCTTCCTGGGACGGGAAAAGCCCGTTGCTGGAATCCGCGCCGCCGCTGATCGACCCCGACCGGTTTATAGCTGTTGCGCAGCAGGTTTTTGACCTGCTGGCGGCCCACCTGCCGGAGATGGAGAAGGATTTGCAGTGTCTGGGCAAAAAGCTGCCTGCCGGCACCGCCGCCCGTGCCGGTCTCGTCCACGCCCTCATCAGTCGTGACGCCCGCGCCGTGACTTTCATGCAGGATTACGGGGAAATAGCGCCGGATGTCTTCGGGTTTGCCTTCAGCCACGTGCTCCGGATCTTTCTCGGCGCTTACGCCCGCCGGTTGCAAGCAGAGGTAGACTTTGCCCGGTGGGGGCGGGGGAGCTGTCCGGTCTGCGGCAGCAAACCCATCTTCAGCCGCCTCGACCGCACCGGCAGGCGGTTCCTTTACTGCGGCCTTTGCGGCACCGAGTGGCGCTTTGTGCGTGCCGCCTGTCCGTTTTGCGGGAACACTGCACCCGAAAAGCTCGGCTTTTATCTTTTTGAAAAAGGCGTTTACCGGGTGTATGTTTGCAACGGCTGCCGGGGCTATCTCAAAACCCTCGACGAACGGGCGGCGGACCACGCGGTCCCGAACCTGTTTTGGGAGGACATCAAGACGGTGCCGCTCGACATGACGGTATTGCGGCTGGGGTTTGTAAACAAGTCTTTTGCCATATAGCCGCGCCGAAAAAACTCCGGGGGATCTGCCTGCTGCAGATCCCCCGGTTTGTTTAGCGGGTCATTAGAACAAATCCATTTGGGGAAGCTTGGCCGCGGTTTCTTTAACCTTCAGAAAGTACAGGGCAAGCGGCCGGTAAATCGCGTGGGCCCACTTTGTAAAGAGCGCCCCGACGACGAACATCGGAACGATGAAGGAAAGGTGCAAAGCAAAAGTGTAGTAGGTCGCCAGCGGGAGATCGAGGTTTCTGAAAATGTGCGTGAGGAGCCCGGTAACGATAGTTCCGCCGACCAGAAGCAAGAACGTCCAGTCTGTCGGGTGGGAATTCTGGTGGAGCGGCTCCTTCTTCGCCGCTCTGCCAGCTAAGGAGTCAATGACCACGTAGAGGATGGCGATTGTTGCCGCATATTCGAGAAGCCTTATCGGGTGCAGGGCGGGAAACAGCAAGTGCGGCGACCCTGTCACGAAAGCAACTTTAAGCCCGGTGACGATTCCGGCATGAAGCGATTCCTTGATTATTTCGATCAACAAGAAAAACCCTGCGTAACCGAACAGCACGATAAAGCCCAAGAAGAGCAGCCAGTGTTTGATGTACCTGGTTCGGCTTGTCGGGCACTGGCTAAATCTGTTTTGGGTAAGGAAGTGGTAGAGAAAAGTACCCAGTTCCTTGATGTAAACCGATGCGGGAATCTTGACGTAGCCGCTTTGCCGGCCGCCGTTCATGATAAACCCGTGCATCCGCCGGATGTTTAGCGCCAGCATCCCGGCGAGGCCGAGACCAAGAAGGATTCCCCCGATCTGCAGCAGGTACCGGGGCACGAACCTGTGGAGTTCTGTATGCTCGGTAGAAGCTCCACCCTGGACAAGGAAAACCAGGATTAGCGTAGCTAAGAATAGTCCGGCAACAGCCAGCCACTCGGAGGTCTTGGAAGTGTAAAGTTTTAGCGATAGACCGGTCCAGTCATATAAAGAGGTAAGGTACCGGCGCATTGTCATCATCACTTCGCCGGGGTTTGCCTGCCGCGGGCAGAGGCGCTGGCAGTCGCCGCAGAAGTAGCAGAGCCAGGGTTCCGCGGCGTTCTTGATCTTGTCTTCCATCCCGAGTTGCGCATACCGCATGAAACGCCGCGGGAACTGGTTCTCATCTGTAGAAAGGGGGCAAACGACCGTGCAGTTCCCGCAGTGGAAACAGTAGGTAGCGGTATTGGCGCCAAACTTTTGCAAGGTTCTTGTAAAGTCCGGATTTACTTTTGTTGCCACTCGCTTTTCCCTCCCGAATTAACAGTTTTAAATAAAGTCCTCACGTTGGGGGCTAAGAGCAGAGCCTGCGCGTTGCCGTCACAGGTCTCCGCTCTTTCAGCAGCCTTGCTCCCCTTAGAACCCTTTGTAGGGGTTCGGACCAACCTCTTCTATTCTCGCGGCGAATTCTTTGATGATCTCCGGCACGAGGTTGTAATCCGAGATCTGCACCTGTTCGATCCGCACCCGGTCGGATTCGAGGGCCAACCGGTCCAGGGTTTCCTTGATCTTGGACAGGCGGTAGGTGCACAGCTCGCTGCCCTTGACGAAGTGGCACTGGTAGTCGTCGCCGTGCTTGCAACCCAGGAGCAGTACGCCGTCAATCCCTTTTGCGAGTGCGTCTGCGATCCAGACCAGGTTCATGGAACCCAGGCACCGCAACGGAATGATCCGGATCCACGGGCTAAGGTTGATCCGGTTCATTCCCACCATATCCAGGGCGGGGTAAGCGTCGTTTTCGCAGACGATTACCACGATCCTGGGTTTTTCCTCGTCTTCTTCGGGAACTTCGATCGCCTTGACCATGTCGCCGATGATTACCACGCTGTAGTTCTGGAAGGAGATGATCCGCTGCGGGCAGGCACCCATACAGGTCGCGCAACGCCGGCACCGCGTCGGGTTGTAAAGCGGGTTCGCCTTTTCGTCCTCGTTGATCGCTCCGAAGGGACACTCCACGGTGCACCGCTTGCACTGGGTGCACTGCTCCATCCTGAACGAAGCATAAGAGGAGTCCCAGACGCGCGGGTGAACCGCCATTCCCTTAGCGGTGAGCTCGATGCACTGAATTGCTTTCAGTGCAGCGCCGGTGGCGTCCCTGATCGTGGTGGGGATGTCCATCGGCGCCCGGACCGTGCCGGCGGCGTAAATCCCGGTCCGCCGTGTTTCATACGGGAAGCAGATGAAGTGGGAATCCGGGAACCCGTATTTCAGCGAAGGCAGTTCCTTGCCCTGGCGGTATTCGAGGTTGAGGATGTTTGATTCGAAATAGATATCAGGCTTCGGGCTGAAGAAGCCTTCCCCTTCCTTCTTGCCTTCTTCCTCCTCTGCTCCCGCTACCAGCATCTCGCCTAGGGCGGCGGTGGGCACCATTCCGGTGGCCAGTACCACCAGGTCCAGACCTTCGGCAACGATGTTATCGTTGACCAGGACGTCTTTGGCGTGAATGACCAGCCCTTTGCCGTTTTCCTCGATCCGCGTGTTGTCGCTCCGGAAGAAAATAACCCCTTCCTTCTGGGCCTGCTGGTAAAGGTACTCGTGGAATCCGGGAGCGCGCAGGTCTTTGAAGAAGACGTAAACCGCAGCGTTGGGATTCTGCCGTTTGATGTAAAGGGCCTGCTTCAGCGAATCGATGCAGCAGGTTGCCGAACAGTAGGGAAGGTGTTCCGGATCCCGGGAGCCTGCGCAAAGGACAAACGCCGCACTCTGGACCTCTTTTCCGTCCGAAGGCCGGATGATCTTCCCCCGCTTGGCCATTTCCTCTAACCCATCGGTGGTGATTACGTTAGCCGAGCGTCCGAAGCCCAGATGCTCCAACTTAGAAGCGTCATAAGATACTGCGCCAGTAGCAAGAATAATTGCTCCTACCCGCTCGGTGGCCGTACCGCCGCTTTTTTGGGTGATATAAGCATCGAACAGCCCCGGTTGACCGCTGATCTTTTCAATCTGGGCTCCTTTGTAAACCTTGATGTTGGGATTGGCTTCCGCCTCTTTGATCCGTTCCCTTATTTCGGGATCTTCCAGTTCAGTGTAGGGCGGACGTACGGAAACCTGCTTATAAAGCTGTGCTACCCAGCCACCCAAAGCATCGTTCTTTTCAACGATGACGGCTTTCCTACCAGCTTTGGCAACCTCTAAAGCTGCGGTGATGCCGGCCAAGCCGCCGCCAACCACCAGTACTGTTCGCGAAACCTCTTCTTCTGGCTGGTAGGGTGTAGGCACGCTCATTCCCTTTACTTTTACGATGCCCATCCGCAATTGATCCTCGGCCAGCATCTGGGTATCTTCGTCGTTGGCCGGATGGCACCAGATGCACTGTTCCCGCAGGTTTACCCTTTCCACAAGCACTTCATCGCCGAAGTTAAAAACATCTGTATTGACGCGGGGCGAGCAGCCAGCGATAACGACGCCGTCTACGCCCGCGGTTTGGATGTCTTCTTTGATCAGGGCAACACCTTCAGCGCCGCAGAGAAAGGGGTGGGTTCTGACGATTTCTAACTTATATTCCTTGGCGGCCACGTTTGTCAAGGCTTCGGTATTTAGCGCCTCGCCGATTCCGCAGCCGGTACAGATGTAAGTTGCGATCTTGTTCGCCACGGTATTACCTCCCCACTACAGATTGGATGGCTTTCATTGCCGCCGCCGTCGCGTCCTGGGCGCATGCAGCCACTTCCATGGGCCTGTTTACACACCCGGCGCCGTAAACTCCCGGTACTGCGTCAACGATAAACCCTTCCTTATTAAAGGTGGTTTCCACCGGGGGCGGTGTACTGCTGGTGGTCGGGACCATACCGGTGGCCAGAACCGCCAGATCAAACGTTTCTTTTAACAACCTGCCGGCTTCCTGGTCCTCTACTTCGAGGATGACGTCCTTCGACGACGGATCCTCGGTGATGGTACCGACCTTGCCTTTGACCAGGTTGATTCCCATTCCCTTGACCCGGGTGAAGAAGTCCTCGTACCGGCCGAGGGCGCGGATATCAATGTAGAACATGTAAATCTCAGCGTCCGGGTGCTTTTCGCGGACGTAAGTGGCCTGTTTCAGCGAAGCCAGGCAGCAAACGCCGGAACAGTAAGAAAGGTGATTCTCGTCCCGCGAGCCGGCACACTGGACGAAGGCGATCCTTTTAACGGCCTTACCGTCGGAAGGCCGCAGAATCTGCCCGCCGGTGGGGCCGTTCTCGGCCGCCAGCCGTTCCATCATCATGTTTGTGATTACGTTCGGGTATCGCCCGGAACCGTACTGGGTGAGCTTGGTGAGATCGTAGGGATCCCAACCCGTGGCCCAGATAATGGAGCCCACCTCAAGGGTAACGGTTTCGGGTTGCATGTTGAGGTCGATAGCCCCGACCGGGCAAACGGCCACGCACTTGCCGCAGGCGGTACCCTGACAGGCCCGGGAGTCAATCACGTACCTTGCCGGGAAGGCAAACAAGTGGGGGAAGTAAATGGCCTTGGTTTTGTCGAGCCCGAAGTTGAAATCGTTAGGCCGTTCTGCCGGACAGACCTCGACGCACTTGTTGCACGCGGTGCAGTTGTTGTTCACGTAGCGAGGCGCAAGCCGGACCTGGACCGTGAAGTTTCCTTCCTGGCCCCTGATTGCTTCTATTTCAGCCTGAGTGTAGTACTTGATGTAAGGGCTGTTCTTGATGCGCCTGAGGTTGATTTCCAAACCGCAGTTGGGTGGGCAGAGCTTGGGGAAGTACTGGTTGAGCTGTGCCACCCTGCCGCCAAGGTACGGCCGTTTTTCGACCAAAAAGACTTCGTTGCCCACCTCCGAAGCCTCGAGGGCCGCCGTAATACCGCTGATGCCGCCGCCAACCACCAAAATGGCCTTACCCATCCTGTACCACCATCCTTTTGTTATCTCGCACCAACACGGGCGAATCCTCCTTTTTCACGGGCTTTTTGTAAGGGGCTATCCGGCATTAAATTCTATTTCTTCGACGCCCAAAAAGAACTTCCTGCTTCGTATTGGCGAAAAATTGTGATAA
>JASEJH010000042.1 GCA_030016455.1 Thermoanaerobacteraceae bacterium | reverse complement strand
ATCAGGACCTGGGGCGTGATCACTTCGACGTCCTGGATGGTCATCCGCTCCCGGACCACCCGCTCCATCCTGGCCAGACCGATCCGGAACTGGTTCTGCAAAAGCTCGCCGACCGAGCGCAAGCGCCGGTTGCCCAGGTGGTCAATGTCATCAAGCTGGCCTTCCCCCTTCATTACTTTGAGCAGGTAGCGCACCGTGGCCACAATGTCGTCAGGGGTCAGTTCCCGGATAAATTCACGGTCCTTGGGTACCATCTGCTTTAAATAAGGATCCATTTCCTTCGGGCTCTTGCTCCGGTACCTGTAGAGCACGCCGTGCCCAAGTTTCTTTTGAAGCTTGTAGCGCCCCACGTCGCCCAGGTCGTAACGCTTCGGGTCAAAGAAGAGACTTGACAGGAGCCCCCTCGCGCTTTCCACCGTCGGTGGCTCACCGGGGCGCAAGCGCTTGTAAATTTCGACCAGCGCCTCTTCCTCCGTAGTGGCCGTGTCCTTGCTCAACGTTTCCTGGATGGCCTTGTCGTTGTCAAAAAGCTTCAGAATCCGGGCGTCCGTCGCGTAACCCAGCGCCCGGATCAAGGCCGTAGCGGGCACCTTCCGGGTGCGGTCCACGCGAACCCAGATCACATCGTTGATGTCCGTCTCGAATTCCAGCCACGCGCCCCGGTTCGGAATGACGGTCGCCGTGTAGAGCCTTTTCCCGCTGGGGTCCAACTGCTCGCCGAAATAAACCCCCGGGGAACGAACAAGCTGGCTGACGACAACGCGTTCGGCACCGTTGATGATGAAGGTACCCTTCTCCGTCATCAACGGGAGGTCGCCCATGAAGACTTCCTGCTCCTTGATCTCCCCCGTCTCCTTGTTGATCAGCCGCACCTTCACCCGCAGGGGTGCACAATAAGTTACGTCCCGGTCTTTGCATTCCTGGACCGAATACTTGGGCTCACCGATGCTGTAGTCGAGAAACTCCAGGATGAGGTTGCCGGTAAAATCCTTGATCGGTGAAATGTCGTGCAGCGCTTCCTTCAAACCCTCTTGCAGGAACCAATTGTAAGACTGCTGCTGGATCTCGATCAGGTTTGGAATCTCCAGTACCTCTTTGAGTTTACCGTAATTAACTCGTTCACCAGAGCCCGGCGTTATCGCGGGAAGTGCCATATCTTAACCTCCTGCACGGTTTGTTTTCGTACCCGGTAAAAGACAAAAAAACAGCGCTTTTCATTTAATGAATCACTGAGGGTGGAATATCGGTTGCGAAACGGAAGAAATCCTCTTGTTGTTGACTTATCTTCAGTTGCAAGGCATCCTCACAATAGATACCCATACAATAAGCAGGCCTCACCGAAAAAGTGGATTTATAAACAATGCCCAACTATGTTATCACAAAGTTTTCCCGCCTGTCAAGAAATTTTAAGGTGAAAATTTTTTGAGCAGGGATCCCTGGGCGGAGACAACGAGTTGCTCTTTTAGGTCCGCCGGCTCCTGATCTCCTCCAGGATTCGTTCCCGGAACGCTTCCGGTGTTATGGAACCCAGGTCTCCTTCGGCCCGGTGGCGGACCGCCACCGTCCGTCCGGCCGCCTCCTTGTCGCCCACCACCAGCATATACGGCACCTTCTGCACCTGTGCCTCACGGATCTTATAGTTGACTTTCTCGCTTCGTGCGTCCAGCTCCACCCTGACGCCGGCCTCCTCGAGGAACCGGGTCACCTCGGCCGCGTAGGCCGCGTGGCGGTCGGCGATGGGCAGCACCCGCACCTGCACCGGCGCCAGCCAGACCGGAAAGGCCCCGGCGAAGTGCTCGGTCAGGATAGCGATGAACCGCTCCAGGCTGCCGAAGACCACCCGGTGCAGCATCACCGGCCGGTGGCGCTCCCCGTCCTCACCGATGTAGAAAAGGTCGAACTTCTCCGGCATCAGGAAGTCAAGCTGGATGGTGCCGCACTGCCAGGTCCGCCCCAGGCAATCCCGGAGGTGGAAGTCTATCTTCGGTCCATAGAAGGCACCGTCGCCCTCGTTCACCTTGTAGGAGAAGTTCCGCGCCTCAAGCGCCTCCCGCAGCGCTGCCGTGGCCAGGTCCCAGATGGCGTCGTCCCCCATCGCCTTTTCCGGCTTGGTGGAAAGCTCGACGTGGTAGTCGAAGCCGAACACCTCCCGGTAGAAATAATCCACAATCCCGATAATCCCGAGGATCTCGTCCTTCACCTGGTCTTCCCGGCAGAAGATGTGCGCGTCGTCCTGGGTGAACGACCGCACCCGCATCAGCCCGTGCAGCACGCCGGACAACTCGTGGCGGTGCACCAGCCCCATCTCCCCCATCCGGATCGGAAGCTCGCGGTAAGAGTGAACCCGCCGCTGGTAGAGGAGAATGCAACCGGGGCAGTTCATCGGCTTGATCGCGTAAGGCTGCTTGTCAATCGCAGTGAAGTACATGTTTTCCTTGTAGTGATCCCAGTGTCCGGACCGCTCCCAAAGCCCCCGCCGCAGGAGAATGGGGGTGCGGATCTCCTGGTATCCCCGGCGGCGGTGCTCCTCCCGCCAGAAGGACTCGAGTTCGTTGCGGAGCACCATCCCCTTGGGGTGGAAAAACGGAAACCCGGGGCCCTCCTCGCATACGCTGAAGAGGTCGAGCTCGGCCCCGAGGCGCCGGTGATCCCGCCGTTTGGCCTCTTCCAGTCGGTTCAGGTGCTCCTCTAACAGCGATTTCTTCGGAAAGGAAGTCCCGTAAATTCGCTGGAGCATCTTGTTGCGCTCGTCGCCGCGCCAGTAGGCGCCGGCCACATTCAAAAGCTTGACCGCCCGGATGTAGCCGGTCGAAGGAACGTGGGGGCCTGCACAGAGATCAACGAACTCCCCCTGGCGGTAGCAGGAGATCACGGTCTCCGGCGGAAGTTCCTCGATGATCTCCACCTTGTAGTCTTCACCCGCCTTCCGAAACATTTCCCGCGCCTCCTGCCGGGAAAGCTCGAACCGCACGAGCGGAAGGTCTGCTTTGATTATCCGTTCCATCTCCGCCTCGATCCGCTCGAGGTCCTCTGGCGTAAAGGGCCGGGGCACGTCAAAGTCGTAGTAAAAACCGTCGCTGATGGCCGGGCCGATAGCCAGCCTGGCCTCCGGGTAAAGCCGCTTCACCGCCTGCGCCAGGATGTGGGCCGAACTGTGGCGGTAAACCTCCCGGCCCTCCTCGTCGGCAAAGGTTAAAAACTCGATTTGCGCCTCCGGCGGCAGCGGGACGGAAAGGTCCACGACCCTGCCGTTCACCCGGGCCACCAGCACCTCTTTCTGCAGGCGCTGGCCCAGTTCCTTCAGCACATCCGCCGCCGTCACGCCGTCCGGAAACTCCCGCTTGTCGCCGTCGGGAAAAATCACCACCGTCATCCCAAAACGCCTCCCTGATCGGTTATCGGCCGCCGGTCGCCGGCCTTCAATCCCTTTTTCCACAACAAAAATCCCGTCCCCGTTCAGGGACGGGCTGTAGAGTCCACCCGCGGTTCCACCCTGCTTGGACAGAAGGGCACCTTCTGTCCCACTCGGGTTGCGGATAACGGCCGCCACCGCCCCCCAGCACTCAACTCAACGTGAAAGAATACGGGATACTCTAACGCCTGTTTGCCTGAACGCAGGCTGTTACCACAGAGTTGAGTGCCAGGGAAGAGCTCAAGGGGTGGTACCTCCGTCCAGGCGTTGCCCAGGGACGCTTTCAGCCGGGGCGTCCCCTCTCTGTGGCGCCCGCAACCGGGGCTTGTCCCCCATCCTCGCTCTTAACGTTTTTCGCTGTAAGGCTGAACTTAAATATACTAAAACCCCTTCAGATTTGTCAACTGCAGCAGCAACAAAAAACCTGCCTGCAGGCACCCGATCAAAAAGCCGAGCACCGCGCCCATGAGCTTGATGTGCCCGATCTCCCGGGCGGCCACTTCAAAAACCACCCTTTCCAGGTCCTCCAGCGGAAAGGCGTTCAGCTTTTCCTCCACCAGCCGGGCGATGCTTACCTCCTCCTTGAGCGTCTCTCCGAAAGAGTCTACCAGCCAGGTGACAAGAAAGGGCAAGCGCTCCCCCACCAGGTCGCCCAACGCCTCGGACAGCGGCCGCTTCACCGCCACCGGGACCCAGCCCGGGATTTTTTCCCGCACGGCCTGCCGGACCGCTTCCTTCAGCAGGACCACGATCCGCTCCGGTACGTCCCGCTCTTTCAAGTGCCGCAGGATGTCGTCGAGGGAGAGGAGTTCCTTTTCCAGCGTCTGCCCGATACTCCGCGCCAGGTCGTAGCGGCGCTTCGGCAGAACTCCCTGCAGCGTCCACCCCGGGAGGCGGACAGGTTTATACGGCCGGAAAAGAAGCTTCACCGCGAGGAGGTTGGTGATCCATCCGATAAATGCGCCAACCAACGGCAGCAAAACAAGATTTAGGTAAAACATCGTTCTAATTCCTTAAAGAGTCAAGCTAATTGGGTCAAGAATTCAGGAGCCAGAATCCAGAATCCAGAATAGGGGTTGTAGGAATTCGCAGAGCGAATTCCTCTTTGAACCTTCTGACTTCTGACCTGATTTTCTGCTTCTTGGGCTCAGCAGATGCGCGGCAGGGGCATTCCCGCCAGCATGTCCAGGAACTTCGTCCCCCCGAATGCCGTCCGGAGATAAACGTTTCCGCGCCCCGCGCAGACTTCGCCGATCACCGACGCGTCCTTTCCGAGCGGATGGGCCCGCAGCACCGCGAGTGCTTCTTCCGCCGCCTCGGGGGCCACCACCGCCATGAACTTCCCTTCGTTGGCCAGGTAGAGCGGGTCGAGGCCCAGCAACTCCGCCGCACCTCTCACCACCGGCTTCACCGGTACGTTTGCCTCTTCAATATAGATGTCGCACCCCGCCGCTAGCGCGATCTCCTTGGCCGCGGTGGCCAGGCCGCCGCGCGTCAGGTCCCGCATCAGCTTTACGCCCTTTACTTTCTCCAGAAGCGCGCCGGTAATTCCGTTGAGCGCCGCGCAGTCGCTCGCGATCTGGCCGGCGAAACCGAAGCCCTCCCGGAGCGCCAAAATCGCCATCCCGTGCTCCCCGATGCCGCCGTTGACCAAAATCCGGTCCCCCGGAGCAATCCGCGTGTAACCTAATTCCACACCTTCCGGAATCACGCCGACGCCGGTGGTATTGATGAAGAGCTGGTCCAGGTTTCCCCGCCCGACCACCTTGGTGTCGCCGGCGACAACCTCCACCCCGGCCTCGGCACACGCTCCCGCCATCGAAGCCACCACCCGCTCCAGCTCCGCGAGCGGCAGGCCTTCTTCGATGAGAAAGGAGGCCGTAAGGTAGAGGGGCTTCGCCCCGCTAACCGCCAGGTCGTTGACCGTGCCGCAAACCGCCAGTTTGCCGATGTCCCCGCCGGGAAAGAAAAGCGGGCTCACCACGAAGGAATCGGTGCTCACCGCCAGCCGCCCACCCGCCACGGTAAGCGTCGCCGCGTCCGTCAGGCTCTTCAGCGCCCGGCTTGGAAAATGGCGCAGGAAGAGGCCGGTGACGAGTTCGTGCGTCAGTGCCCCGCCGTCCCCGTGCGCCAGCAGGATAAAGTCGTTTTTCCGCATCTGTTTCCTCCTCACAGCGCATGGCGTTCGAACTGGTAGTAAGCGGCGCAGGCCCCTTCCGAAGAAACCATGCACGGACCCACCGGCTGCGTAGGGTTGCAGACCTTGGCAAACAAGCGGCAGTCCCGGGGAGTGAGCTTCCCCTTCAGGATTTCCCCGCAGGCGCATCCCGCGGGGACCCGCGCCGTGACCGGCGGGAGCGCAAACCGTTCCGCGGCGTCAAACGCGCTGAATTCGGGCCGCATCCGCATCCCGCTCTGCGGAATGACGCCGAAACCCCGCCAGGAAGCGTCGCACACGGCAAATACCTCGGCCATCTGCTGCTGCGCGATTTTGTTTCCCTCCTCGCGTACCACCCGGGTGTACCCGTTGACGACCCGGCGCTCATCGTTCAGCATCATCCGGAGAATCTCCCGGATCGCGTCCAGGATATCGTTCGTTTCAAATCCGGTGATTACCGCCGGCAAGTTGTACCGCTCCAGAAAGGTATACGCGCGGCGACCGATGATGGCGCTGACGTGTCCGGGCAGGATGAAGCCGTCAATCCTCAGCTCCGGGTCGCTTAAAAGCGCTTCCATGGCCGGCGGCACTAGCTTGTGGGTAACGAAAACACTGAAGTTTTTCACCCCGCGGGCCCTGGCTTCCTTGATACTTAAAGCCACGGCGGGCGCAGTCGTTTCAAACCCCACGCCCAAAAAGACGGTTTCCCGTCCCGGGTGCTCCGCCGCCCAGGTAACCGCATCCGCCGGCGAATAAAAGATGCGCACGTCAGCGCCGCCGGCCCGCTCGCGCTCCAGAGACGATTCGCTTCCGGGCACCCGCACCATGTCGCCGAACGTCCCCACCGTGACGCCCGGCAACCGGGCGAAGGCCACCATCCGGTCCACGTCGGCGTAGTCCGTAACGCAGACCGGGCAACCGGGACCGCTGCGCAGGTCAACGTAATCGCCTAACAGGCTCCTCAGGCCGGCCCGGGAGATGGCCACGGTGTGCGTCCCGCAAACCTCCATTAAAACCGCGCGCCGCCCGAGGCGCTCTGTGAGCCGGGCGGCCGAAGCCTGTACCTCTTTAATCAACGTCCGGGCTATTGCCGGATCCCGAAACTTCTCCAAAACCTTCATGCGCCAGCAATTCCTCCCATAGCCTGATCCGCTCCAACGCTTCCTCGACGTCCAACTTCTCGATGGCGTAACCGGTGTGGACGATGACGTACTCGCCCACCTGGACCTCGCCCACCAGGAGCGTATTGATCCGCTGCCGGAGACCGAAAGTTTCAATCACCGCCGTATTTTCCTCCGGAGAGACCGCCACGATCTTCCCCGGGACCCCTAAACACATTCCTGCCACCTCCTGTGCGCCACAACCGCCTGCCCGAGACTCAAACCCCCGTCGTTCGCCGGAACCTGCCGGTGGAACAGCACCTCAAAACCGTTCCGGGCCAGCATTTCCTTGCCCACCGCGAAAAGGTAGCGGTTCTGCCAGGTGCCGCCGCTCAAGGCCACCGTTTTCAGGCCCGTCTCGGCAGCGATTCGCTTCACCGCGTCCAGAACGATGGCTACGATGGTGTTGTGGAAGCGGGTGCTGATTAACGTTTTTTCCGTACCTCTCTTCAGGTCCTCCAGGATGCCGCTGAAGATGCCGGCGGGTGAGATTACCGCCCCGTCGAAGGAGTACGGGTAGCCCGGAAGTCTGCTCCCCTCCTCCGGGTCGAGCACGTGCTCACCGAGTTCGATGGCCGCCTGCCCCTCATAAGTGGCCTCCCAGCAGATCCCCAGGAGCGCCGCCGCGGCGTCGAAGAGGCGCCCGCACCCGCAGGCCAAGGGCGAATTGAACCGCTTTTCCACTAAGTACCGCACGGTCTCCAGCTCCTGCTTCTTGCTCCCGAAAAGGGCTCCGGCTGCCGACAGCCCCTCATCTCCTAAAAAGGTGATCAGGTACGAGGCCGCCATCCGCCACGGGTGCCTGATACTCTGCTCCCCGCCCGGCAGCGGCGCGTATGCAAGGTGGTAGTGGCGGGTGAACTCCTTGTAATCGCCGCTCAGGAATTCGAACCCCCACAGGTTCCCGTCCTCCCCGTAACCGGTGCCGTCGAAGATCACCCCGATCGCGGGGGAATCCACGCCGTTGTCGGCCAGGCAGGCCGCCAGGTGGGCGTGGTGGTGCTGCACCCCGAACCGCATCTTCGCCGGCACGCTCTCCGCGATGCGGGAGGAGCGGTAACCCGGGTGAAGGTCGTATCCCACGATCTCCGGCTCCACCCCCAGCAAACGCTGGAAGTTCACCAGGCTGGAAAAAAGGTTTTCCTCTCCTTCCAGGCTGTCCAGTTCCCCGATGTGCTGGCTGAGAAAGGCCTGCCCCTGCTTCAGCAGGCAGAAGGCGTTCTTCATTTCGCCGCCCATTCCCAGGACCACCGCACCCTCACTGTTCGGTACCACCACCGGCCGGGGAACATATCCGCGCGACCGGCGGTAGAGCTGAACCTCGCCGGCTACCACCCCCGCCAGCGAGTCGTCGCAGCGGTTCACGATGGGGCGGTTGTGGAGGAGAAAGTAGTCCGCAATCCCGCCGAGTTCCTGGAACACCCGTTCGTTATCCTTGCAAAGCGGCAATTCGCTGTAATTGCCGCTGGTCATCACCAGCACGGCAAACGGACCTTCAAAAAGCAGGAGGTGCAGCGGCGTGTAGGGCACCATTACCCCCAGGGTCCGAAGCCCCGGCGCCACCTCCTCCGGGATCACCGCCTCCGGACGGCGCCTCAAGATGACAATCGGGGCCTGAAGCGCCGTCAGCAACTCCTCCTCCGCCTCACTAACGAGACAGTAGCGCCTAATCGTCGTCAGGTCCCGGCACATTACCGCGAAAGGCTTGTGGCTCCGGCCCTTTCGCTGGCGCAGCGTCTTCAAGGCCTGCCGGTTGAAAGCGTCGCAGGCAAGGTGAAACCCACCCAGGCTCTTCAAAGCCAGGATCTTGCCCTCGCCTAGGATCTGCCAGCAGTTTTCCCGCCAGTCTCCCGGGACCGGGCGGCCGTCAGCGTCCAGCAGTTCCACCTCCGGCCCGCAGGCCGGGCAGGCGATCGGCTGGGCGTGAAAGCGCCGGTCTTGCGGGTCGTGGTACTCCCGGCTGCACTCCGCACACATCTTGAAGCCGGCCATAGAGGTCCGCGGGCGGTCGTACGGCACCTCCTTGATGATCGTGAAACGCGGCCCGCAATTCGTACAGTTGGTGAACGGATAGAGGTAGTGCCTGTCCGCAGGATCAAAGGTCTCCCGGGCGCAATCGCCGCACAGCGCCACGTCCGGCGGGATCAGCGCTTCCTTGGCGGCATCGTCGGCGCTGTGGAGAATCTCAAACCGGTGGTAGCCTACCGGGGCCAGTTCCTCGCGCTCGATGGCCGTAACCCGCGCCAGCCGCGGCGGCCGCTGCGAAAGCGCCGTCAGAAACTCGGCCGCCTTCGCCG
>JASEJH010000041.1 GCA_030016455.1 Thermoanaerobacteraceae bacterium | reverse complement strand
TACAAGGTTATCGACGAAATTACCGAGGTTACGGTCGACGATTGTCTTATCTGCACTGACAAGGTCGTTTTCAACGGCACGCTGATCAAGAACCTCATCTTTAAGGAACAACCGGATTCCCGTACCGGTGAGGGAAGGGTTCTGTTTCACGAGACGCGGCTGCCTTTCACCGGTTTTGTGGAGGTGCCGGGGGCGGAGCCTGGAGATATCTGCCAGGTGGAGTCGACCCGGGTCGGGGACTGCAATTTCCTTCTTCCGCTGACGCGGGATGCTTGGGGGAACGTTCTTACGGCACAAGAAAAAACGATTGTGGAGCTAACCTTGAAGGTGACGCGGACGGAGCAGATTGAGGTCGGCAGTTAGTTTCCGTGGGTCACGGCGCGGTGTGGTAATGCTCGGTAAAAAACGAAAGGAGCCGGGGTGATAGCGCGGGTGCAACGTACCGAGCAAACTAAAAGCAGTACCGCACTTATAAAAATCTTGTTACTATTCAGGCTTCCCGTCAGGCGCGGCGATAAACGGCACATTGCTTCGTCATGCTCGCCGTCCGGGTCCTCACGTACTTCTATGTACGCTCCGGCCCGGCCGGTTGCGCCTTCCTCGCACTGCTTGTTTCTCGCCGCGTTCCGTAAGTGGTGGGTGGCAGGCTGAATAGTTACAAAATACGGAATAAGGGGGGAGAACAGTGCCTTTAATCAAAACCGAAGTGGTGGTAGGTGAGGTAACAACCCAGGTGCTGGTGGTAAGCGACACGATCAAGTTCTGCACACCGGTTTTCAAGCTGGTGGAAGAACGCACCGACGTCAGTATCACCGACTGCCGCGTCTGCGACGGAAAGGTGATCTTTAACGGTGAATTACAGAAGAACATCATCTACAAGGCACCGCCAACCGGTTGTGACTGCCGGGAGGGTCCCGTCGTTTATCACGAACTCGTGCTGCCTTTCGCCGGGTTTGTGGAAGTTCCCGGGGCATTGCCGGGGGACCGTTGTCAGGTGGAATCGGCGGGGGTGAGGGACCTCTGCAATTTTTTCATCCCGCTCACTCGCGATGAAAAAGGGTTCATCACCTGCGCCCAGCAGAAAACAGTGGTTGACGTGACCTTGAAGGTGGTCCGGGTGGAACAACTTGATGTTGCTGTGGTCGGACCAGTTGTCGATCCCTGCAACCCTTGCAGGCCGTAATCCGAGACGTTTAAAGGATGGCGCGCGAGGCAACGGATGATAAGGAGGGTAGGAGCGCCCTTGAGGGGCGCTCCGGCCCTGATTATTGAATCTGGAGGTGGGAGCGGTGGTGTCGTCAGGGGGGAAGGGCAGGCTGCAGGTTCAGTTTGGATTTGCCTTGCCCGAGGGAGGCAGGGTAATTGCCTGCTACCCGGGAGAAATCAACCTGGAAGGCTTCGTGAACCCCGAGGGGGAAGCGGTTGTTTTTGGCCTGGTCGAAGCGGTAGTGGTTTTAAAGGTGCCCGGTCTGATGGGGCAGCCGGTTTACAGGGCAGAACAGGTTTTGCGCCCGGTACGCGGCACGGTGCCCATAAGCCCGGAGTTCCGGCAAGGGTTGCGTCAAGTGGCCGTCGTGGTAGTATCTGCGGATAGCAGTGCGGAAAGCGACGGCGAAACCTGGCGGGTTGCCGTTGACGTTGAGGTGGCAGCCGAGGGCTACGTGGACGGGGAAGGTGAGGAGGTTACCGAACCCCAAGCGGAAGGTTTTGTCATTGTGCCGCTCGAACAAGCCGTTGGGGAAGCATTACCCGGGGGCGAAAGTCCGACGGATGAAGAACGGATCATACAGGAGTTGCAGGAGTTTAAGGCATACCTGGGAGAATTGCCGCAGGGACGAATGGTAATTTCGATCAACGGCGTGAACTACGTGATCGAAGGTCGTGAGAAGTAGCTTTTCCTGCGCTTGACTGCCCGGGTCTTGGGTTGCGACCGATAAGGCGGACCCCTCTCTCGGCTTTAGTACGCGGGCTTCCCAGGGATTCGAATGACTGGAATAACTGATTAATCGTGCCCTGACGGTGTTAAGGCGGCCGGGCATTTTTCTTTTCGCAAGGCAGGGATTTTTTACTTGGAACAGAAGATAATTAAAGACAAACAGAGGATGGAGGGGGTGAGAAAAAGTTGCGGAGCATGACGGGGTACGGTTGCGGCGGAGCGGCTACCCCGGACAGCCGGGTCACGGTGGAAGTTAAAACGACGAACCACCGGTTCCGCGACATCGTAATCCGCATCCCCCGGAGTTATATTTGCTTCGAAGACCCGGTACGGCATCTGGTTCAGGAAGTTATTGCCCGGGGCCGAGTGGAGGTTCACGTTGCTATCGAGGAGAGCGGGAGCAAAAACGTGGCGGTAAAAGTTGACAAGGAGCTTGCAATGGCCTATTATAAAAATTTAGAGGATTTGCGGGTTTTTTTGGGCCTGGAAGACCCTGTTCGACTGGATAGTATAATTTGCCAGCCAGGGGTACTGGTCACGTCAGAGGTGACAACAGACGTCCAAAAGATCTGGCCTCTTATTGAAAAGGCTACCAGGCAAGCTTTGGAGCAGCTTGTGCAAATGCGCGAGACGGAGGGCGAGGGGTTAAAGGGAGACATCCGGGAGCGGCTTGACCACGTAAGGAAGGTGTGTGCGGCAATTGAGGAAGAGGCGCCCCAGGTCACAGAGTTTTACCGGAAGCGACTTTATGATCGCTTAAACGATGTTTCGGTGGTGGTTGACCCATCCCGCCTGGTCGGGGAGATCACCCTGTACGCCGAGCGGTCGGACATCACTGAAGAACTGGTCCGGCTGAAGGGTCACCTGGCCAGGACGGAGGAGACCTTGAACGCTGACGGACCGGTAGGGCGCCAGCTTGATTTTTTGTTTCAGGAGATGTTCCGGGAACTGAATACCGTCGGGAATAAGGCGCAAAACCTGAAGATCAGCCAGCTTGTGGTTGAAGCCAAAGGAGAGTTGGAAAAAATGAGGGAACAGGTCCAGAACCTGGAGTAAAAACAATCAATAAGGAGGGATTTTGGTTGGAAATCAGGCTTATTAATATCGGTTTCGGAAATATTGTTTCCGCAAACCGCATCATTGCTATCGTCAGTCCCGAATCGACCCCGATTAAAAGAATCATTACCGAAGCGCGGGACAGGGGAATGCTGATTGACGCGACTTACGGCCGCCGCACGCGGGCCGTTATCATCACCGATTCGGACCATGTCATCCTTTCTGCAGTACAGCCGGAGACGGTAGCCCACCGGCTTACGCCAAAAGAAACGGAGGGGGAGGAGACCGGAAAGAAGTGATTCCGGGTCTCCTGCTGGTGATTTCCGGGCCCTCTGGTGTTGGAAAGGGTACCATCTGCGCTCGGTTAAAGACGATGGACCCGACAATCCACCTTTCAATCTCTATGACCACTCGTCCACCACGGGAAGGAGAAGAAGAGGGAAGAGAGTATTTTTTTGTTTCGGAGGCTCGTTTTCAGGAACTCTTGAAACAGGGTGAGCTCCTGGAGTGGGCCCGTGTCTATGATTTTTACTACGGAACGCCTAAAAAGCCGGTAATGGAAATGCGGGCTGCGGGACGGGACGTTATTTTAGAGATTGACGTTCAGGGGGGGTTGCAGGTGAAAGCAAACTGCCCCGACAGCATCCTGGTCTTCGTCTTGCCCCCGTCGTTCGACGAACTTGCTTCCCGCCTGCAAAGCAGGGGCACCGAAGGGGCGGAAGCAATTGCCACCCGTCTCCGGTGGGCGCGGGAGGAACTCCGAAGCTTCCGGCGGTATGACTATGCGGTGGTCAACGACACTCTGGAAGAGGCGGTGCGGAAGGTCAACGCCATCCGGGTCGCCGAGAAGTGCCGCCCCTCGTTCCACGGGCTGGCCTGGCTCGATTCCTTAGAGGAGTAAAATCTTTAAATTCGCCAAGTTTGAGAAGGGAGGTTAAGCGCTCGCGGTTATGCCGATCAACAAACCGCCGCTGGACAAGTTACTGAAGATTTCCAAGAACCGCTACATTTTAGCTATTGTTGCTGCAAGGTACGCCCGCCATCTGACCGACAAGATTAACGCCGGATTACTGGACGACAGAGTTAAACCGGTGTCCCGGGCCCTGGAAGAGATGGCAGCGGCTAAGGTCACTTTTAGCCAGCCCGGGCGCGACTCGGAAGCCGTGAGGTCTGGTGACAAGAATGCTTGAAGGAAGAAAGGTTATTCTTGGCGTGACGGGAGGAATTGCCGCCTATAAGGCGGCAGAACTCGTTTCGCGGCTGCGTGCGGAAAGGGCTGCCGTCAAGGTGGTGCTGACCCGTGCGGCGCAGGAATTTATCCAGCCGCTGACCATGCGGGTGCTTGCGGAAAATGAAGTGTACACCGGGCTTTTCGAAGGTTCGGAGCCGTTGCCGCACGTCAGGCTCGCCGCGGAGGCCGACCTGGTGGTGATCTATCCGGCGACGGCAAATCTTGTGGGGCAGGCGGCGTGGGGGTTGGCCTCCGACCTGCTGACCACCCTCCTGCTGACCTTCCAGGGGCCTGTAGTTATCTGTCCGGCGATGAATGCGCAGATGTACAACAGTACCGCTGTTCAGGAAAACCTCCGCCGCCTGAAGGAGCGCGGGTACATCGTGGTACCTCCGGAAACCGGGCGCCTTGCCTGCGGCGAGGTTGGTCCGGGGCGTTTGCCGGCGCCCGAAATCGTGCTGGAGGTGATCCGCGGCGCGCTCGTGCCCAAAGACCTTACCGGGTTGACTTTCCTGGTTACCGCGGGACCGACGCGGGAGCCTTTAGATCCGGTGCGTTACATCACCAACCGGAGTTCCGGGAAAATGGGATACGCGGTAGCACGGGCAGCCCGGGACCGGGGTGCCCGTGTTGTTTTAATCAGCGGACCCACTGCACTACCGGAGCCTCACGGTGTTGCTTTTATCCGGGTGGACACGGCCCTGGCAATGCGGGAAGAGGTCAGGAAGAATTTTGACGCGGCCGACGTGGTGGTGATGTGTGCCGCGGTGAGTGATTACCGGCCGAAAGAGGTACACCCGGAAAAGATGAAGAAAGGCGCCGCAGAAATGGCCGTGACGTTCGTCCAGAACCCGGACATCCTTGCGGAGCTTGGTACGCTTAAGCGGCACCAGCTTCTGGTAGGGTTTGCTGCGGAGAGCGGCAGCGTCCTCGAGCGCGCGCGGGAAAAACTCCGGGCGAAACAGGTGGACCTGATCGTGGCCAACGACGTGCGTCAGGAAGGAGCCGGGTTTGAGGCGGATACCAATATCGTTTGGCTGGTTTTTCGCGACGGGCGGTTTTTAGAGTTGCCGCGGATGGACAAGTATCTGGTGGCCCAGCGGTTGCTTGACGCTGTTTTGGGACTGTGGAAAGGCGGGTACGGTGAGTAGCCCGAAGGTCGCCCAGGTGGTAGTGAACCGCCCGCTCCGCGGCGCGAACCAGGTCTTCACCTACACTGTGCCGGAGGCGCTTCAAGAAAAAGTCGCCCCCGGGGTACGCGTTACAGTTCCTTTCGGCAGGCAAACGGCGACCGGTTTCGTCATCGGTATCGGCGGGGAACCGGTACCCGGCCTCAAACTGAAAGAGATTGTCGGGGTGCTTGACGAGGAACCTCCCGTGCCGCCGGCGCTGCTTGAGCTCGCCCGCTGGGTGGCGTCCCGGTATGTCTGCACCCTCAGGGAAGCGCTGATCGCGGTCTACGGCCCGGCCGGCCATGGAGGGAAACAAAAACCGGACCAGGCTTTCTGGTTTCGGGGGGAAGCGGCGGAGGTTCTGCAAGAATTGGAAAGGTTGCGGGCGCCGGTTCAGGCGCGGGCGCTCAGCCTGATTGCGGCCCAGCCGGGGATAACCCGGCGGGCGTTGCTGCGGGAAGGTATCGGCGCGAAGGCAATCGCCGCCCTGGTTCGAAAGGGTCTGGTGACGACTGAAGCGGTCCCGGTGTGGCGGGAGCCGTACCGGGACGTGGCTGCGGGAAAAGAAGGGCCGCCGGTTCTTTCCCTTGAGCAGCAGGCGGCCTTTCAGGAGATCCGCACGGCGGTGAGTGCGCAGCAGCACCAGGTCTTCCTGCTGCACGGCGTGACCGGAAGCGGCAAAACGGAGGTTTACCTGCAGGCGGCTGCGGCCGCCCTGGAGGCCGGGCGGCAGGTGATCGTGCTGGTTCCGGAAATCGCCCTTGCGCACCAGATGGTTTTGCAGTTCAAGGCCCGTTTCGGCAGTCAGGTGGCCATAACCCACAGCGCGCTGGGCGCCGGGGAACGCCGGGACGAGTGGGAACGCGTGCGCTCTGGAGAAGCCAACATTGTTCTTGGCGCCCGTTCGGCGGTTTTCGCGCCTGTAACCAGACTGGGGCTGGTTGTCGTGGACGAGGAACACGAGCCGGCCTACAAGCAGGAACAGGCGCCCCGTTATCACGCCCGTGAAGTGGCCATCGCTCGGGCCGCCTTCGAAGGTGCCCCGGTGGTTTTGGGCAGCGCTACGCCGGCACTCGAGTCGTACGCGCAGCTTTTGAGCGGCCACTACCGGGAATTGAAGCTCTCCTGCCGGGTTGACGGACGCCGCCTGCCGGTCGTCCGCGTTGTGGACCTGCGGGAGGAGTTCCGGGCGGGAACGGTAAGCCTTTTGAGTAACCTTTTAATTGACCGGATCCGGGAGAAGCTGCGGCAGCAGGAACAGGTCTTGCTTTTCTTGAACCGGCGCGGCTTTGCGGCCTTCGTCCTCTGCCCGGCCTGTGGCAATGTGATTCGCTGCCCTAACTGCGATATCGCGCTGACTTATCACCGGCCGGAGACGCTGCTGTGCCACTACTGTTACTACCGGATGCGCTACGAGGCACGGTGTCCCCGGTGCGGCAACACTAACGTCGGCCGGTACGGTGCCGGGACGCAGCGGGTGGAGGAGGAAGCCCGTGCGCTTTTCCCCGGGGCGCGAGTTGCCAGGATGGACGCGGAAACCACCACGCGCCGGGGGAGCCACGCCGCCATTTTGGACGCCTTTAAGGCCGGTGCGATTGACATCCTGATCGGCACCCAGATGGTGGCCAAGGGCCTGGACATTCCCGGCGTGACTCTGGTAGGGGTGGTTAACGCTGACACCACGCTTTTGCTTCCGGATTTTCGGGCCGCGGAGCGGACGTTTCAGTTGCTTTATCAGGTTGCGGGCCGGGCGGGGCGGGGCGACCTGCCGGGAGAGGTGATCATCCAGTCGCACTGTCCGGAGCATTACGCGGTTAGGCTGAGTGCCCTGCAGGATTTCAGCGCGTTTGCCAGGCGTGAACTTGCTTTACGGCAGCGTTTTGGATACCCGCCCTACACCTTCATGATCCGGGTGGTCTTCAGCGGTCCTGCCGGGGACAAGGTTGCCCGCGGCGCCGAGGAGTTTGGCATACTGGCAAAAGCGGCAGCGGGGAAGGAAATGACGGTTTTGGGGCCGGCGCCCTGTCCCTTCGGAAGGTTAAAGGGTTTTTACCGCTGGCATATTATTCTAAAAGGGAAACGGGGTCAGGTTGTGCGAGACGCTTGCCGGGAAGTGCTGCGCCAGTTCACCAGCCGGCGCTTTGCGGGCGTGCGAATTGCCATTGACGCGGCACCCCAAAGTATGTTATAAAAACGGGCGGAGCAAGGCCTTTTTGGCGTATGGAGGCGCATAAGAAAAGAAGGGGGAGCTGCCCGGAGGTCTGCTAATTTCAAGACAGTTTCTGTTTAGTATTGAAAGGAAATTCTGGATGGCGCTTTTTAGAATTGTGACGTTGGGGGATCCGGTTCTCCGTGAGAAAGCGAAACCGGTGGAAAAGGTTAATGCGGCGGTGCGGCGTCTCCTCGACGACATGGCGGAAACCATGTACGACGCCAGGGGTATAGGTTTGGCAGCGCCGCAGGTAGGAGTTACCAAGCGGGTCATTGTTGTTGACGCCGGGCAAGGGCTGTACCAGCTCATCAACCCGGAGATCATCGAGGCGCAGGGAACGGAGACGGACCGCGAGGGCTGTCTCAGCATTCCCGGGGTTTGGGGCGAAGTTTCAAGGGCGGTACAGGTCACGGTCCGCGCGCTCAACCGGGAAGGTGAAACGGTGGAGGTAGAGGCGGAAGGGCTTTTCGCGCGCGCCCTGCAGCACGAGATCGACCACCTGGACGGGATCCTTTTCATTGACCGCGCTCTCAAAATCATCCGGGGTGGAGGATAGCTCTTGCGCGTGGTCTTCATGGGCACCCCCGAGTTTGCCGTTCCGGCACTTGAAGCCCTGGTACACAACGGTTACCCGGTGGCCCTGGTAGTCACGCAACCCGATAGGCCCAAAGGGCGGCGCGGCCAGCTGACCCCGCCCCCGGTGAAGGAAGTGGCGGTTGCCCACGGGATCCCGGTACTTCAGCCGGTTCGCCTGAAAGCCCCGGGTTTTCTCGAAGAACTCCGCCGAAAGGACCCCGAGGTAATCGTTGTGGTGGCGTACGGGAAGATTTTGCCGCTTGACGTCCTGGCCTTGCCAAAGTACGGCTGCATTAACGTTCATGCCTCACTGCTCCCAAAGTACCGTGGTGCCGCGCCGGTTCAACGGGCGCTGATGAACGGCGAGCGGGAAACGGGGATCACGACAATTTTGATGGACGAGGGGCTGGATACCGGGGACATTCTATTACAGCGGCCGATAGCAGTCGGGGAAGACGAAAGCTTCGGATCGCTCTACGGGCGTCTGGCGCACCTGGGGGCGGAGGTGCTCTTGGAAACGTTAAAGCTCCTGGAAGCAGGAAACCTGCCGCGCCGGCCGCAGGAGCACGGGTTGGCAAGTTTTGCGCCGCCGCTTACGCCCCGCGACGAGATCATTTGCTGGAACCGGCCGGCGCAAGCTATCAGCAACCAGGTGCGCGCCCTGGATCCCTTTCCCGGTGCCCGGACCTTCTGGGAGGGAAGGATTCTAAAAGTCTGGCGGGCCAAACCCGTGCGCGGCTCTTTTGCCGCCGTGCCGGGAGAGGTGCTGGAAACCGGCCCGGAAGGAATACTCGTCCGGGCCGGTGAAGGTGCGGTTTTAATTCAGGAATTGCAACTCGCAGGCGGCCGCCGTTTGCCGGCCGCTGCGTTTCTCAGCGGGCGCCGGTTATCTAAAGGGGCACGTCTGGGGCATTAACCATCGGCATCCGGGCGGCAGTCAATCGTTGCCACGTTGAACGGAGAAAGCGCGGTCCAGGCCAAGCGCCTGCCCGGCGCTTTCTCCGTTCAACGTG
>JASEJH010000040.1:5557-9234 GCA_030016455.1 Thermoanaerobacteraceae bacterium | reverse complement strand
CGGTTCTGGTGATCAGGGGAAAAGACGCCGGAAAAAAGGGCAAGGTTTTGACGGTTTTTCCGGAGAGGCAGCGGCTGGTCGTGGAGAAAGTAAACATCGTAAAGCGCCACTCGCGTCCGACACGCCAGCTCCCCCAGGGGGGGATTATCGAGAAGGAAGCACCGATTCATGCTTCCAACGTGATGCTGGTGTGCGAAAAGTGCCACAAACCAACCCGAGTCGGGCGGCGTCTCCTGGAAGACGGCACCAAGGTCCGCTTCTGCAAGAAGTGTGGCGAGATCGTCAGCTGAGCGGCGGGAGGAGGCAGAGTTAAACGTGTCGCGTCTGAAGGAAAAATACCAGCAGGAAGTTGTGCCGGCACTGATGAAGGAATTCGGTTACAGGAACGTGATGCAGGTTCCTAAGCTGAAGAAGGTGACGATCAACATCGGGTTGGGTGAAGCCGTGCAAAACCCGAAGGTGATCGATGCGGCGGTGGAGGATCTCAAGGCGATCACCGGCCAGAAGCCCGTGGTGACGCGGGCCAAGAAGTCGATCGCCGCCTTCAAGCTCCGGGCGGGAATGCAGATCGGGGCCAAGGTCACTCTGCGGGGGCAGCGGATGTATGACTTTGTTGACAAGCTCATCAACGTCGTTCTGCCACGGGTGCGTGACTTCCGGGGTGTTTCCCCCAAGTCGTTTGACGGACGGGGCAGCTACACCCTGGGTTTGAAGGAGCAAATCATTTTCCCGGAGATTGATTATGATAAAGTGGACAAAGTACGCGGGATGAACATCACCCTGGTGACGACGGCCAAGAGTGACGAGGAAGCCAGGGAGTTGCTGAGGCTTTTAGGAATGCCCTTCCGGGCGTCGTAAAGAAACTATGGGGGAGGTACAATGGCTAAGAAGTCGCTGATTGCCAAGGCCCAGCGGCCTCCGAAGTTCAAGGTCCGGGCCTACAACCGGTGCAAGCTGTGCGGTCGTCCTCGGGCTTACATGCGAAAGTTCGGCGTTTGCCGGCTCTGCTTCCGGATGCTTTGCTACCGGGGCGAGGTTCCCGGGATCCGCAAAGCAAGTTGGTAAGGAAGGAGGTACGGTGCGGCATGGTTATGACCGACCCGATTGCGGATTTTCTAACACGGATCAGGAATGCGAACATGATCTACCACAGCACGGTGGAAATTCCGGCTTCCAAAATGAAGATCGCCCTGGCGCAGATCCTGAAGGACGAGGGGTTCATTAAGGATTACGAACTCATCGAGGACGGGAAACAGGGCATCATCCGGATTTACTTGAAGTATGGCGCGAACCGGGAACGGGTGATCACCGGATTGAAGCGAATCTCAAAGCCGGGCCTCCGGGTTTACGCCCGAAAGGACCAGGTGCCGCGGGTGCTGGGCGGCCTTGGTGTGGCGATACTTTCGACTTCGAAAGGGATCATGACCGACAAGCAGGCGCGAAAGATGAAGCTTGGCGGGGAAGTTATCTGCTACATCTGGTAGCGGGGGAGGTGGCTTATGTCGCGGATTGGTAAAAAACCTGTTCCCGTCCCGGACGGGGTGGAAGTGCTGATCGAGGGGAACAGGGTTACGGTAAAAGGCCCGCTTGGCACCCTGGACCGGGAGTTCCCGTCAGCGGTGACCATTAAGAAGGAGGATGGGCAACTCCTGGTGGAGCGCCGCTCAGACTTGCCCCAGGACAGGGCCCTGCACGGGTTGAGCCGGACGCTGTTGAACAACATGGTCGTCGGGGTCACCAAAGGATTTGCCAAGACGCTTGAAATCGTGGGTGTGGGGTACCGGGCGACCAAACAGGGGCAGAAAGTGACGCTGGCGCTGGGGTACTCACACCCCGTGGAAATCGAGCCTCCGGCCGGGCTGGAAATCGAGGTGCCGGCGGCGACCAAAATCGTTGTTAAGGGGACGGACAAGGAAAAAGTAGGGCAGTTTGCCGCTTACATCAGGAGTTTCCGGGAACCAGAGCCTTACAAAGGCAAAGGTATCAGGTACGAAGGCGAAACCATCCGCCGCAAAGCCGGGAAAGCCGGCGGTAAAGGGAAGAGTTAGGTTGGGGGGATTTAGGCTTGTTGCAGAAGGTCAACCGGAAAGAACTCCGGCAGCGGCGCCGGCTGCGGGTGCGCAAGAAGGTTTACGGCACCGCCGAACGGCCGCGGCTGAACGTTTTCCGGAGTCTGAATCACATTTACGCACAGATTATTGACGACGACCGGGGAATCACGCTGGTCGCGGCATCATCCCTTTCGCCGGAACTCCGGGGGAAAGTAGCGGGCGGCAACGTTTCGGGGGCGGCTGCCGTCGGAAAGCTGGTTGCGGAAAAGGCGAAGGCAAAGGGGATCACCAAGGTGGTCTTCGACCGTGCCGGGTACCTCTATCACGGCCGGGTAAAAGCCCTGGCGGAAGCGGCGCGCGAGGGCGGACTGGAGTTTTAAGCGCCCAAATTCCCCGGTTTCTGAAACCGGATGGGATAGGGATTACAAGAGTAGAGTAGAGTAGAGTGGATTGGATTGGATTGGATTGGATTGGATTGAATTGAATTGAATTTGAATTGAAGAAAGAAGCTGCTTGGTCGTAGACTACGGCAACGTGGGAGTACCGGACGGCGGGGCCCGGAGAAAACCGGGCAGATTTAAGGAAGCGGTTTCTAAGGAGGGAAAAAGTGGAGCAGGTTGACGGTTCCAAAGTAGAACTGACCGAAAAGGTAGTGTCCATCAGACGCTGCGCCAAGGTGGTTAAGGGCGGCCGGCGGTTCAGCTTTTCGGTGCTGGTCATTGTCGGTGACGGACAGGGTCACGTGGGCGCGGGGCTCGGCAAAGCCGGTGAGGTGCCGGAGGCCATTCGAAAAGGGATTGAGGATGCGAAGAAGAATCTGGTTAAAGTCCCGCTGATCGGTACCACGATCCCTTACGAAGCAATCGGACATTTCGGAGCCGGGAAGGTGATTTTGAAGCCGGCTGCGCCGGGTACCGGGGTGATTGCCGGCGGGGCCGTCCGTGCGGTACTTGAGTTGGCCGGTATCAAAGACATCCTCACCAAGTCGCTGGGTTCGAATAACCCGCACAACATGACGCGGGCTACCTTTGACGCCCTGAGCAAGCTGAAGCACCCGGAAGAGGTCGCACGACTGCGCGGCACGGCTGCGGGCGGTTCCGCGGCGGCCAGGGAAGGATAATACGGCGGCTGCTTCCGGCTGCCAGGGAAAGCCGGGAAGCGCTGCGGAGGTTGAGCCCGGAGGGCTCGTGGTTCGGGTTATTCGGGACGTCTTGATTAATCTTGGGAGGCTGCCGGACTGGGGAGCTACAGTGCAGCCCGCCGGCTGGCCTTGTGGGAAGAGGAGAGTGGGCAAGGATTATGCGGCTTTCAGAGTTGAAACCGGCGCGAGGTGCGCGGCGCAAACCGGTCCGCAAGGGACAGGGGATCGGTTCCGGCCTTGGCAAAACGGCCGGCCGGGGGACAAAGGGCCAGAAGGCCCGGTCGGGTGGAGGCGTGCGCCCCGGTTTTGAAGGCGGCCAGATGCCGCTGGCCCGCCGGATGCCGAAGCGCGGCTTCACGAATATTTTCAAGAAGGAGTACGTTGCGGTCAACGTCAGCAAGCTGAACCGGTTTGAGGACGGCGCCGTGGTCACACCGGAGATCCTGCGCGAAGCCGGGGTTGTGAAGAAAAGCGGCGCGGTGAAG
>JASEJH010000040.1:0-5547 GCA_030016455.1 Thermoanaerobacteraceae bacterium | reverse complement strand
CTGGGGACCGGAGAACTGAACCGTGCCCTTACCGTGAGGGCGCAGGCCTTCAGCCGGACGGCCGCCCAGAAAATCGAGGCGGCGGGCGGCAAAGCCGAGGTGATTTAAATGCTTGACCGGCTTAAAAGCGCGTTTGACACCCAGGAACTCCGGGTGCGGCTCTTCTTTACCCTGGGCATGCTGCTGGTCTTCCGGTTGGGGGTGCACATCCCCGTGCCGGGGGTCAATCCGGACGTGGTTGCGGAACTGATCAAGACGGGTGCGCTTTTCGGCTTTTTCGACGTGATTTCGGGCGGGGCGTTCAAGAACTTTTCGGTGTTCGCGATGAGCATCACCCCGTACATCAACTCTTCGATCATCATGCAGCTCTTGACGGTGGTCGTTCCCCACCTGGAAAAGCTGTCCAAAGAAGGAGAAGAGGGGCGCAAGAAAATCATCCAGTACACCCGCTACGGAACTGTGATCCTGGCCTTCCTCCAGGCGGTCGGGATGGCGATGTTCTTGCGGCGGGCGCTGCTGCATCCCGGTTTTTTCAGCTACCTGGTGGTGGCGATCAGCCTTACGGCAGGTACGGTTTTCCTGATGTGGCTGGGCGAGCAAATCACCGAGAAAGGGATCGGCAACGGCATTTCGCTCTTGATCTTCGCGGGTATCGTTTCCCGGATTCCCGCCGGCGGCAGCAGGGTTTTAGAGTACCTGCAGGCAGGAACCATCAACATCCTGAGCATTATCGTCCTCGTGGTCATCGCCGTGGCGGTGATCGCCGGGATTGTGGCGGTGAACGAGGGGCAGCGGCGAATTCCGGTGCAGTACACGAAGCGGGTTGTCGGGCGGAAGGTTTACGGGGGGCAGAGCACCCACCTGCCGCTCCGGGTAAACATGGCCGGCGTTATTCCGGTAATTTTTGCTTCCTCGCTCCTGATTTTTCCGGAGCAGGTGGCCGGCTGGCTTACGGGGAACGTGGTTGCCGACTGGTACCTCAGGATATTTCACTGGGGGTCGCCACTGCATACCCTGATTTACGCGTTCTTAATCATCGGCTTCACGTATTTTTACACGGCGGTGATCATGAACCCGGTGGACGTGGCGGATAACATTAAGAAGTACGGCGGTTTTATTCCCGGGATCAGACCGGGGAGGCCCACGGCCGAGTACATCAACAAGGTGATCAGCCGGATCACTCTTGCCGGCGCGATTTTCCTGGCACTGATCGCCATTTTGCCCAATTTTGTGCTGCTGGCCACCAGGATTCCGAATATCTACTTCGGCGGCACGGCGCTCTTGATTGTGGTAGGCGTGGCCCTGGAAACCATGAAGCAGTTGGAGGCGCATTTGCTTATGCGCAGCTACCAGGGTTTTATCAAGTAGCACGGGTTTTTGGGTATGATTTCGCGGAAATCGGAACGGGAACTGCGTTACATGCGGAAGGCCGGGCGGATCGTGGCGCTGACCCTGAGGGAATTGGAAAAGGCGATTAAACCCGGGGTTACTACCGGTGAGTTGAGTGCGCTGGCCGAGGATTTTATCAGGAGACAAAAGGCGCGGCCGGCTTTCAAGGGTCTTTACGGATTTCCGGCCAGCATCTGCACCTCGGTTAATGAGCAGGTGGTGCACGGGATTCCGGGGTCACGGCGGCTTAAAGCCGGGGACATTATCAGCATCGATGTGGGTGCGGAGGTCCACGGATATTACGGGGATGCTGCGGCCACGTTTCCCGTAGGGGAGATACACAGCGAGGCGGCGCGGCTGTTGCGGGTGACTGAGGAGGCGCTTTATGAGGGGATAAAGAAGGCGGTGGCCGGGAACCGGCTTACAGACATTTCCCACGCCATCCAGGTACACGTCGAGAAGCACGGCTTTTCCGTGGTGCGCGACTTTGTCGGGCACGGCATCGGCAGCAGGATGCACGAAGATCCCCAGGTGCCGAATTTCGGCCCTCCGGGGCGGGGTCCCCGGCTGGAGGAGGGGATGACGTTGGCGATTGAGCCGATGGTGAACGCAGGTACGTATGAAGTGGCGGTCCTTGAAGACAACTGGACCGTCGTTACGAAAGACGGTAAGCTTTCGGCGCATTTTGAACACACCGTAGTGGTCCGGAACGGGGCAGCGGAGATTTTGACCCGTCTTTAGGCGGAGGTGCAAACCCTTTGGGATCCGACAACAAGGAGCCACAGGTGGGACGGCTGGTGATCTCGAAGGCCGGGCGCGACCGCGGGCGGCACTACCTGATCTACCAGGTTGTGTCGGAGCGGTTGGTGAGGGTTGTCGACGGAACTATCCGCCGGATAGAAAACCCGAAGGAAAAGAACGTGAAGCACTTGCAACTGCGGCCGGCGGTAGCCGAAACGGTCGCGGCAAAGCTGGCGCGCGGCGAGCGGGTGACCAACGCCGAGATAAGAGGGGCACTGGCGCAGTTGGTGGAAAAAGAGGGGGAGTAGCTTGTTTTCTGGGAGGAAGATGGTGCTAAGTTTTCTCGGTTCTGAAAAGCGTAAGACGAGAACCGGCGTCCTTTCGCGGGGGGAGGCCCTATGTCGAAGCAGGATGTAATCGAGGTCGAAGGCACCGTCATCGAACCGTTGCCCAACGCGATGTTCAGGGTGGAGCTTGCGAACGGGCACAAGGTTCTGGCGCACGTCTCCGGCAAGATCCGGATGCACTTCATCCGCATCCTGCCCGGTGACAAGGTGATGGTGGAGCTTTCGCCTTACGACCTGACCCGGGGCCGGATCGTTTACCGGTATAAATAGAGGCCTGGAATTGCCCGGCATTCAACTCGGCCCTTGAAGGGTTGACCCGGGGTCAAGCTAAAGGACCGGAAGAGCCCCATAACCACCAAGTGTGGGGTTGAGTGCTGGGTGGATTTTTGAATCTTTTGAGCAAGGCAGTTTTTTTTCATTCGGGAGGTTTGGACAATGAAGGTGAGACCGTCGGTGAAGGTAATTTGCGAGAAATGCAAGATAATCCGGCGCAAAGGAAAGGTGATGGTGATTTGCGCCAATCCGAAGCACAAACAAAAACAAGGTTAGGAGGTAGTAAGGTTGGCACGGATTGCAGGGGTTGATCTGCCCAAGGACAAGCGCATAGAGGTGGCGCTGACGTATATTTACGGCATCGGCCGTTCGTCTGCCAAGAAAATCCTGGTCAAAACAGGAGTCAACCCGGACACCAGGGTGAAAAACCTTGCGGAAGACGAAGTCTCCCGTTTGCGTGAAGTCATCGACCGGGAGTTTAAGGTTGAAGGCGACCTGCGGCGGGAGACGGCAATGAATATTAAGCGCCTGATGGAGATCGGCTGCTACCGGGGGGTGCGGCACCGGCGCGGATTGCCGGTGCGGGGCCAGCGCACCCGTACCAACGCCCGGACCCGTAAAGGGCCGCGCCGAACGGTCGGCGTAAGAAGGAAGAAATAAGGAGGGTAATGGATGGCGCGACGTGCGCGAACCAGAAAAAAGGAACGAAAGAATATCGAACAGGGTGTAGCACACATCAAGTCTACGTTCAACAACACGCTGGTTACCATTACGGACGCCAACGGGAACACCGTAGCGTGGGCTAGTGCGGGTACGGTCGGTTTCAAGGGAAGCAGGAAGAGTACACCCTTCGCCGCCCAGATGGCTGCAGAAAAGGCTGCGCGTGAGGCAATGGAACACGGAATGAAAGAAGTTTCGGTCTTGGTAAAGGGTCCCGGTGCGGGGCGGGAAGCGGCGATCCGCTCCCTGCAGGCGGCAGGCCTTCAGGTGAGCCTCATTAAGGATGTTACCCCCGTGCCCCATAACGGCTGCCGGCCCCCCAAGCGCCGGCGGGTATAGGAGGTGTTGCAGAGAGATGGCACGTTACACGGAAGCACGCTGCCGGCTCTGTCGCCGGGAAGGGGTTAAGCTTTACCTCAAAGGCGACCGGTGCTACAGCAACCGCTGTGCTATCGAGCGGCGGAACTTCCCACCGGGACAGCACGGCCGGGCGCGGCGGAAGTTTACTGAGTATGCGGTACAGCTGCGGGAAAAGCAGAAGGTACGGCGGATTTACGGGGTGCTCGAAGCACAGTTTCGCAATTATTTCGAGAAAGCGGAGCGACAGCGGGGCATCACCGGTGAGAATCTCTTGCGGCTTTTGGAGCGGCGTCTCGATAACGTAGTTTACCGGCTGGGTCTGGCGGCTTCCCGAACCGAAGCGCGGCAACTTGTCCGGCACGGCCACTTCAAAGTGAACGGACGCAAGGTGACGATTCCTTCCTATCTGGTCCGGGTCGGCGATAGGGTCAGCGTGGCGGAAGGGTCGAGGGAGTCGCTGCGGGTCAAGGAATTGATCGAACGGGCGGCACAAACCACGCCCCCGGCCTGGCTGAGTTACGATGCGGAAGCGGCCACCGGCGAAGTGGTGGCCTATCCAACCAGGGACCAGATTGACGTTCCTGTAAAGGAGCAGCTCATTGTCGAACTCTACTCGCGTTAGGGAGTGGCAGTAAATCTGGCTTTAAGGGGGCTGTGTATGCTGGAGATTGAAAAGCCGAGGATCAACTGCGAGGCCTTTTCTCCTGCCGGAGATTACGGCCGCTTTGTCGTCGAACCGCTGGAACGGGGATACGGCACCACCATCGGGAATTCTCTGCGGCGAGTCCTGCTGTCCTCCATTCCCGGGGCTGCGGTAACCGCAGTGAAAATAGAAGGAGTGCTGCACGAGTTTTCGGTGATTCCCGGGGTCAGGGAGGATGTGACCGAGTTGGTCCTCAACCTGAAGGGTTTAAAGATCAAGATGCACACCGACGAAGAGCGCACCCTCCGGATCGAGGCCACCGGGGAGAGAGTGGTCCGCGCGTCGGACATCACCACGGACGCTGACGTGGAGATCATCAACCCCGAACATTATATCGCGAGCCTTTCACCCGAAGCCCGCCTCTTCATGGAGATTACGGTCGCCCGGGGAAGGGGATACGTTCCGGTGGAGCGCCAGCGTGCCGAGTATGTGATTGGCGTGATCCCGGTCGATGCTGATTTTTCTCCGGTCAAGCGGGTAAGTTATAACATTGAGAGCATTCGTGTTGGCCAAGTGACCGATTACGATAAACTGGTACTGGATGTTTGGACCAACGGGTGCATCCGGTCGGACGAGGCGGTAAGCCTGGCGGCCCGCATCCTGTGCGAACACTTCCAGCTCTTCATGGGCTTGAGTGATACGGTAAGCAAGATGGAGATCATGGTGGAGAAGGAAGAGGAGAAGAAAAACCGGTTGCTGGAAATGCCGATCGAGGAACTCGACCTTTCGGTACGTTCTTACAACTGCTTGAAGCGGGCCGGAATCAACACCGTGGAAGAATTGATCCAGCGGGACGAGGAGGAAATGATCAAGGTCCGCAACCTGGGGAAGAAGTCGCTGGAAGAGGTCAAGCAAAAGCTGGCGGAACTGGGACTCTCGCTGCGGAAGAACAGTGACTAAAGAGAACGCGTCACCCGCTGCCGGCTGCCGGTTCGGTTGCGTCGGCCGGCGTTAGCCGGAGAGTTTGCGGGCGGTTCCGAAGGGAGGTAAGAACAGTGGGGTATAGAAAGCTCG
>JASEJH010000003.1 GCA_030016455.1 Thermoanaerobacteraceae bacterium | reverse complement strand
CCTATTGGCGCGACCAGGGGCTTCTCAGCTTAGTCGAACGTTACCGTGAGCTTCGTTCAACCTTATGAACCGCCCAGCACTCAACGCAAAGAAGCGGTTCCGTTAATCTCACCTGGAAGAGTTCCTTTAAACTTCCGCTTTCGCGGTAGATGCCATCGTTCCGTTTGGTTGAGTGCTGGGTACGTACGGTGGTGTGAGAGGACGGGGGTTAACCGCCCCCTCCTACTCGATTTTTGATGCTGCTTTTGCCGGGAAGCAGGCCTAATCGGGCCGGGGCCCGGGGCGGGCGGCTCCGGGCGAAGATTGTTCCGCGCGGCGGGGTGTGTTATCATAAGAACCAGAAACAGGACGCTGGCAATAGGTGGCAGGCTCTCTATAAACCTGCCGCTGCTTGGGTGTTGATTTCGGTGCCGGGCCGGGGAGGAGTAGAGTGGCCGGAGAAAGGTGGCATGTGGCGCCTGAAGAACCGCTTTTGCGGGCGCTTTTCGTCCGGGAGTTGGGGATCCATCCCGTAACGGCGCAGTGCCTCATCAACCGGGGGGTCTGGTCGCTGCGCGAGGCGGCGGAATTCCTGGCGGGAGAGGTGGCGGCCCTCGAATCACCCTGGTCCTTAAAAGGAATGCGCGACGCGGTGGCGCGGCTCAGGGCGGCGGTTGAGAAGAAGGAGCGCATCCTCATTTACGGGGATTACGACGCCGACGGAGTCACAGCCGCCGCGCTTTTGTTTTTGGCCCTGAAGGAGGCGGGCCTGGAAGCCGTATGCCACCTGCCCAGCCGGGAGGAAGGATACGGTTTAAAGGAACCGGTGCTGCGGGGGTTCCGGGAAGCGGGCGTCACCGTAGTGGTGACCGTGGATTGCGGGATCAGCGCGTACCGGGAGGCCGTGGCCTGCTGCGAGCTCGGGATGGACCTGGTGGTCACCGACCACCACCAGCCTGGCGCCATGCTGCCGGAGGCGGTGGCGGTTGTCAACCCGAAGCAGGAGGGCTGCTCCTACCCCTACAAGGATCTGGCCGGGGTGGGCGTGGCCTTCAAGCTGGCCGAAGCCCTTTTCGAATCTCTTGGGAAAGGCAGGGGCCGGGCGGAGGACCTTCTCGACCTGGTGGCCATCGGCACCGTCGCCGACGTGGTGCCGCTCACCGGAGAAAACCGGGTGCTGGTCCGGGCCGGCTTGAAGAGGCTGAACGAAAGCCCCCGGCCGGGGGTGCAGGCTCTCCTGCAGGCGGCCCAGTACCCGGCTTCGCCGGGCGCCGGGGCGGTAACCGCGCGGACGATCGCGCTGGTTCTGGGGCCGCGGATCAACGCGGCGGGTAGGGTGGGAGACCCGCACGCGGCGCTCGAACTGCTGCTGAGCAGGGAGGAAGCGGCGGCAGAAAGGGCGGCGCTGCTCGACCGGCTCAACCAGGAGCGGCAGCGGATCGAGTCGCTAATGGTGGCGGAAGCACAGGCCCTGGTGGACGGCCGGCCCGGCGAGTCGGAGCAACCGGTGCTGGTGGTGGCGAGGGAAGGGTGGATGCCGGGCCTCACCGGCCTGGCGGCGAACCGGCTGGTTGACCGCTACAACCGCCCGGCCTTTTTGATCGCCTTGAACGGTTCGGAAGGACGGGGCTCGGGCCGGGGAACGCCCGGCTTCGACGTGTTCCGGGCGCTGGAGCACGCGGCGGCGCACCTCATAGAGTTTGGCGGCCACCCGGGCGCGGGAGGGTTCAGCATCAGGGCGGATGCGGTTGAGGCCTTCAGGGAGGCGCTCCTGGAGTACGCCGGCCGGGAAAGGCCGCCCCTTCCGCAGACGCTTGAACTGGACGCGGCGGTGAAGCTGACGGACCTCACACCGGAATTAGCAGCGGAACTCGATCTCCTGGAGCCGCAGGGATGCGGCAACCCGCCGGTGCGGCTCGTCGCGTACGGGGTCGAGGTGGAAGACGCGCGCCCGGTAGGGGCGAACGGCAACCACCTGAAACTCCGGTTGCGCCAGGGCGGTTTTTCGCTCGATGCCATCGGTTTCGGCCTGGCGGGAGACGCAGCGCCGCCGCCGAGGCTGGACGTGATTTTTCGCCCGGTGGTGAGCGGGGTGACCGGGCGCCTGGAGCTGAAGATGGAGGCGTTCCGGGAGGCGGCGGGGAAAGAAAGGATGAAGGATGAAGGCGGAAGGATAAAGGATGAAGAGGGAAGGGCGAGGGGAGTTGCCGGAGAGGACCTGTTTGAAAAGGCGGCAAGGTATATCAGCCAGTTGACGGACCTTTACCTGCCGGAAGAAGTTCACAGGGAAAAAGCGCTTGCGCCGACGGCGCGCGAGAGGCTGGTGGACCTGCGGGAACATCCCGACCGGTGGCGGGCACTCGGGCAATTGCTTGCGGGACGGAAGGCGGCCGTGGTGGTGCCGGTTCCGGCGGCGGCGTGCGAGGTGGCGGCGCGGTTGCGCCTCGCCCTTCCGGAGAAGGCTCCCGGAATAGTTTTTTTCCACGGGGGTCTGGCGGAGCAACGGCGCGCGCTGGTGGAATTAGCGGCCACAGGGGAAATTGACGTGCTGGTGACCACGCCGGCCTTGGGCGGTCAGTTTGCCGCGGAACGGGACGTGGTAGTCTTCGAGCCCCTTTGTACCTGGGCGCAATGGGAATGGCTCCGTGGTTGCGGCGGGCGGGACCTCATCCTGCTTTTCGGGCGCCGGGAAAGGGAAACGACCCGCCGGCGTCTCGCGGGAATCGCGCCGCCGCGCCGGGTTTTGCTCTGGTTTTACCACTGCCTGCGCCAGCATGCTGCCAGAGGGGTGCTGCGGCTCGGGCTTGCAGAGGCGGTGGGGGTCCTCCGGCAGGTGGGTGTCCCGGGAGCCGGGCGACGGGCAGTGGAGACCGCGTTCCAGGTGCTGTCCGAGCTCGGCCTGATCAGTTTCAGCCCCGTGGCCGGCGGATACCGCATCCAGGTGCAGCCGGTGGCGGGGAAGCGTTTTCTGCCCGCCGCACCAACCTTCAGGAAACGCCACTCCTACAAGCGCGAAGTCCTTTCCTGCCAGCGCCATTTTCTTGTCACCCCGGCCGAGGCGCTCAAAGATTATTTCCGGTGTGGTATAATTACCCCTGGTGGGGCCGATGGAAGCTTGTGAACAAATCATCAGCCGGATAAAATCATACAGCCCGGGGTTCAACGAGGAATTGCTGCGGGATGCTTACCGTTTTGCGGTTTCCCTGCACGCGGATCAAAGGAGGCACTCCGGTGAGCCTTACATCGTGCACCCGGCAGCGGTGGCGGAGATCCTGGCGGAACTCGAACTGGACCCGGAAACGGTCGTGGCCGGGCTCTTGCACGATGTGGTGGAGGATACCGGCATCCCGCTCGCCGTGATTGAGGAGCACTTCGGTTCCGAAATCGCCGCGCTGGTTGACGGCGTGACCAAGCTCTCCCGCCTGGAGTTCCGCTCCAAGGAGGAACAGCAGGCCGAGAACCTCCGGAAGATGTTCCTGGCGATGGCCAAGGACATCCGGGTGATCATCATCAAGCTGGCCGACCGCCTCCACAACATGCGGACGCTCGAGTACCACACCCCGGAGAAGCAGCGCGCCGTCGCCGCGGAGACGCTCGAGATTTTCGCCCCGCTGGCGCACCGGCTGGGGATTTACCGCCTGAAGTGGGAGCTGGAGGACCTGGCCTTCCGGCACCTGGAGCCCGAAAAATACCGGGACCTCGCGGAAAAGGTGGCCAAGAGCCGGGTGATGCGGGAGGAGTACATTCGGCAGGTGATCGGGCTCCTGAGAGAGCGCCTGGAGGAGGCGGGGATCAAGGCCGACCTCCAGGGCCGGCCGAAAAACCTCTACAGCATCTACCAGAAGATGAGCAGCCAGGGCAAGGAATACAGCGAGATCTTCGATACCACCGGCATCCGGGCACTGGTGGACTCCGTGCGGGATTGCTATGCCGTGCTGGGTGTGGTGCACACCATCTGGAAACCGGTTCCGGGGCGGTTCAAGGATTTCATTGCGGTCCCCAAAGAAAACATGTACCAGTCCCTCCACACTACGGTGGTGGGGCCCCAGGGCGAGCCGCTCGAGGTGCAGATCCGGACGTGGGAGATGCACCGGACGGCGGAATACGGTATCGCCGCGCACTGGCGGTACAAGGAGGGGAAATCGCACGACAGGGAAGTGGAGGCGAAGTTCGCCTGGCTCCGCGAACTCCTGGAGTGGGTGCACGAGACGCGGGACGCCCGGGAGTTCATGGCCCGGCTCAAGATCGACGTTTTCTCCGATGTGGTTTTCGTCTTCACCCCGAAGGGCGACGTGGTGGAATTGACCGCGGGGGCGGTGCCGCTCGACTTTGCCTACCGGATTCATACCGATGTCGGCCACCGGTTCAAGGGGGCCAAGGTTAACGGGCGGCTCGTGCCGCTCGACTACACCTTAAAGACCGGCGACATCGTGGAGATAATCACCGGCAAACAGCCCAACCCGAGCCGCGACTGGCTGGCGGTGGTCCGTACGGCGCAGGCCCGGAACAAACTCCGCCAGTGGTTTAAGCGCGAGTGGCGCGAGGAGACCGTCCAGCGCGGGCGCGAGGCCCTGGAAAAAGAGGCGCGCAAACAGGGCCTGGAGCTCGAGGTGTTGAAGAGCGAAAAGCTCCTCGAGCAGGGCCGCCGCTTCAACCTGTACACCCTGGAAGACATTTACGCCGCGGTAGCCCAGGGAGTCGTGGCGCCGCAGACGCTGTTGACGCGGTTGCGGGAAGAGGAGCAGCCGCCGGAAGTGCTGGTCCCGGCGGTTAAACCCCAGCCCCCGGGCGGGGCGCAGGGGGTGCGGGTGCGGGGCGTCGGGAACCTGTTAGTGCGTCTGGCGCACTGCTGCAACCCGGTGCCGGACGACCCGATCGTCGGTTACGTCACGCGGGGGCGGGGAGTGTCCGTCCACCGGGCGGACTGCCGCAATGTCCAGTTGTGGCGCGATAAGGAGAAGGAGCGACTGGTCGAGGTCTCCTGGGAGACCGGTTTCGGAGCGCCCTTCTACGTCCGGATGGAAGTCTCCGCGATTGACCGCGCTGGGCTGTTGAGCGACGTGATGAGCGTGCTGGCGGAGATGAAAATCAGCGCCTCCTGGGTAACGGCGCGGGGTAAGAAGGACCGGACGGCGACGATTGAGTTCAGCGCCCAGGTGCGGGATAAGGACCAGTTGGAGTACCTGATCAGGAAGATCCACCGGGTTAAAGACGTTTTCGAAGTGCGGCGGGTGGTGTGAGGTAAAGATGAAGGATGAAGGATGAATAATGAAAGCGGTAGTGCAGCGCGTGGCGCGCGGCGCGGTTTACATTGACGGGCAGACGTTTTCCAGCATCGGGCCGGGCCTGGTGGTGCTGTTAGGGGTGAGGAAGGGCGACACCCCGGCCGACGCGCAGTACCTGGCCGAGAAAATCGCCCACCTGCGGATTTTCGAGGACCGGGAAGGGAAGCTCAACCGTTCGGTGCTCGACGTGGGGGGCGCGGTGCTGGTGGTTTCCCAGTTTACGCTTTACGGAGACTGCCGCCGCGGGCGCCGCCCGAGCTTCACCGGGGCCGCGCCGCCGGACGAGGCCGAACCGCTTTACCGGCGTTTCATCGCGGAGCTGAACGCCCGGGGCGTGGTGACCGCGGAGGGGCGTTTCCAGGCGCGGATGCTGGTGGAAATCGCAAACGAAGGGCCGGTGACGATCCTGCTGGAATCGCAGGCGAGGACTTAGGGGCTGGATTTACGGGTCAGAAGTCAGAAGCCAGAAGCCAGAAGGAAAGAGGTAGAACTTAAAACGTCGAACGTAGAACGCAGAACGCAGAACGTCGAACGCTGGATGTTAAAAGGAGGAGAATAAACTTGAGCCGGTTTAACCTTACCAGAGGGGTGGCCGTCGCACCCTGATCTGGAAAGAGAAATGCGGCTACGTCTCAAAATGCCCGGAACTCGGTGTGGCCAGTGCCGGGGATACCATCGAAGAAGCGCTTGCCAACCTGAAGGAAGCTGTAACACTATACCTCGAAAATGCCAGAGAACTTGGCCTCTTGGAGGACCTGAAGTTTGCGCTTCGGGAAGAAAAATTCACTTCGTCGTTTGAGGTCGAGGCCAGGTGACGCTTCCGGTGTTGTCTGATTCTGAGGTAATCAGAGTTCTTTTGCTCGGAAGAGAATAACGTTTCGTTTCCTGATTCGAACGTTGAACGTAGAACGCCGAACGGACCCCAAAGTCCATCCCATAAGCCTGAACCGTGAACCGTGAACCGTGAACTGTGAACCGTGAACTGTGAACCGTGAACGGACCCCTAAGGTCCATCACTTTAAGCTTGAACCTTGAACCCTGAACCTTGAACGGACCCCAAAGTCTATCCCTGAACCGTGAACCGACCTCAAGGGTCTATCATTTTGAGCTTTAAAGGAGGAGCGCCTTGTTTATTAAAACCCTTGTGGTAGGAGAATTGCAGACCAACGCGTACATCGTCGGTTGTCCGGAGACGAAGGCGGCGGCGGTGGTGGACCCCGGAGCGGAAGGGGAGCGGATCCTGAAGGCGGCCGCCGCCGAAGGTTTTACACTCCGCTTCATCCTGCTCACCCACGGCCACGCCGACCACACCGGGGCCGCGGCGGCGCTGCGGCGGGCGACCGCCGCGAAGGTGCTGGTGCACCGCGCCGACGCGCCGATGCTGACCGATGCGGCATTGAACCTCTCGCTGTATTTCGGCGCCGGGTACACGGCGGGCCCTCCCGACGGTGAACTGAAGGACGGGGACGTGATTGAAATCGGGAAGCTCGCCCTTGAGGTGCGCCACACGCCGGGACACACGCCCGGCAGCGTTTCCTTTGCCGGCGGCGGGGCAGTTTTCAGCGGGGATACGCTTTTTGCGGGTTCGGTGGGGCGGACGGATTTCCCGGGCGGAAGCCTCCAGCAGTTGCTCCGGTCCATCAAGGAGCGCCTGCTGTCCCTGCCGGACGAGACGGTGGTCTACCCGGGCCACGGCCCGGCGACCACCATCGGGGAGGAGCGCGCGCAGAACCCCTTTTTGACGGCCGACTGGTAGAGAAAAAGGGGACAGGCTACTTATTGGGGAAGTATTCAGGGGCCGGTTCCGGGGAGCAGCTTTTGGGTGAAAAGTAGCCTGTCTCTTTTTTATTCGGAAAAAGCGAACTGAGGGGGAGATACCGGTGCAGAAGGAGGAGTTCCGTTTTTCGCCCCGGCCGAACCGCGCCCGGGAGGTAAACTGGCGCCCCTGGGGGGACGAGGCTTTTGCGGAGGCGCTGGTAGAGGACAAGCCGGTCTTCCTGGCGATCACCGGAGGCTGGTGCCGCCAGTGCCAGCTCATGGACGAAACCAGCTATTCGGACCCCGGAGTGATTGCGCTCTTGAACGAAAAGTTTGTCCCGGTGCGGGTGGACCCCGACCGCCGTCCCGACGTGAGTGAACGCTACCACCGGGGCGGCTACCCCACGACGGCGATCCTGACGCCTTCCGGGCGGGTGATCACCGGCGGCACCTACGTTCCGCCGGAACAGTTGAAGCAGGCTCTGGAGGAAGTGGCCAGGGTCTGGCGTGAAAAGCGGGAGGAGTTCCGCCGGGCGGAGGCCAAGGTCCGGGAGAAAGCACCTGAACCGCCGCCGGCGGAAACACTGGACCTCACCCCTTACACGCGGACCGTCGCTGCGTTGAAGCGGGCCTACGACCAGGTTTACACCGGTTTTGGCCGGGAGGCGAAGTTTCCGTTCCCCCAACTCCTGGAGCTAGCGCTGCACACCGCCCATGCCGGCGGCGATGCAGAGTGCCTTGAAATCGCGACCAAGACCCTGATGACGATGGCCGGGGCCGGGATGTACGACGCCGAGGAGGGCGGCTTTTTCCGGTATTGCACGACTCGCGACTGGACGGTTCCGCAGTACGAGAAGATCCTGGGCGACAACGCCGCGCTGCTTTTTGTATACCTCCGGGCCTTCCAGATCACGGGCGAGCTGCGCTTTGCCGACGTGGTGCACGACGTCCTCTCCTACCTGGAGCGGCACCTGCTCAACCCCGACGGCACCTGGGCCGGGAGCCAGGACGCCGACGAAGAGTACTACAAGCTTTCGTACGCCGAGCGGCGCCGCTGGAAACCTCCCTACGTAGACCGCACCGTTTTCACCAACCAGAACGCAGCGCTCGCGCGGGCGCTTGCACTTGCCACCTGGGCGCTGGACGAGGACCAGTGGCAGCGGCGGGCGGTGAAAACGGCCGGGGTGCTGTGGGAGAAAGCGTACCGGGAGGAAAGAGGGATGGCCCACTATTTCGACGCCGGAGGGCCGGCTCTCTTCGGGCGCCTGGCCGACCAGACCGCCTTCGGGCACGCCTGCTTGGCCCTATACAGCGGTACCGGCGACCGGGCCTGGCTGGAACGGTCGGCGAAGCTGGCCGAGTTCTGCCTGACGGAACTGATAGCTCCGGACGGCGCCTTTTACGACGGGAAACCCGATCCGGGCGCGGTCGGCGAACTGGCGGTGCCGCTCAAGCAAGTGGGCGGCAACGGCGCGGCGGCACGCTGGCTGCTGGAGCTGGCTGCGCTTTCCGGAGAAAACCGCTACCGCGAGGCGGCCTGCGGGGCGTTGAAGGCGCTGGCACCGGTCTTCGAGCGGGAGGGCCTGGCCGGGGCGAGCTTTGCCCTGGCGGTCTGGGAGGCGCTTGAGCCGTGGACCTGCGTGACCGTGGTGGGAAAGCGGGAGGACAAGCGTACCGGGGCCCTGCACCGCCGCGCGCTGGCCACCTACGTTCCCGCCAAGACCGTGCGCCTGGTCACGGTCAAGGACACCGCGGTGCTTATGGCCGCCGGGCCGGAGCCCCGCAAGGAGCCGTACGCCGTGGTCTCACGGGGGGCGACGACGCTTTCCCCGGCCTGCAATCCGGCGGAACTCACCCGGCTCCTGCGGCCCACGCTCAGTTGACACTTTAAACCGGTGGTTTTCGCGCGGTGTTGATATACAGGGAGAATCCTTTTTCCGGCAAGGGTGCGCATTTCTCCGGCCGCACCGCTCCGCTAGGCTTCGTGAAAAGCCCGGCCCTATTTCAGGACCGTGCCCGCACGGCGATGGAAGAGTCCAAAAAGCGTGTGCAGGATGTACCCGAGTTCGTCCAGGCGCAGCACCAGGCCGGCGGCGCCGAAGAGGAGCGCCCCGGCGGCGATGTCCAGCCCGACCCGGACCATCAGCGCCAGGCTCCCGGCGGCCAGGCGGGCGGCCAGGAATGCGTCCAGCATGAAGACGCCAACCCCCATTACCGCCGCCGCCGCGGCGGTCCCGGCGACGAAGCGGAAGAAGGCCCGGTCGAAGAGTTCCGGCAACCGCCGCCGGAGCAGCAGGGAAAGAATGAACATGTTCAAAAGTACGGTAAGCGAGGTTGCCAGCGCCAGGCCGGCGTGCTGCAGGACGCGCACCAGCATCAGGCTGAGGGCGAGCTTCACTACCACCGTGAACCCGGCGATGAGCAGCGGGGTCCGGGTGTCCTTCATCGCGAAAAACCCCCGGGTCAGGGGCAGGTTGAGGCACAGCCCCGCCAGGCCGACGGCGTAGAACAAAAGCGCGCTCGCGGTCATTCCCGTAGCCCGGGCGTCGAAGGCGCCGCGTTCAAAGAGCAGCGTCACGATGGGCTCGCGGAGCAGGATCAGCCCCACGGCGCCCGGGATCCCGAGTAGCAGAACCACCTTGACCGCCCGCTGCAGAGCCGCGGCCATGTCCGCCCGGCGCTCCTCGGCGATCAGGCGGCTGAGAGTGGGGAAGATGGCTGTGGTCACGGCCGTGACAAAGAGCCCCTGGGGCAGGTTCATGAGCTTATTGGCGTAGTTCAGCGCCGCGATGCTCCCTTCGGCTAGGCCCGACGCCAGCCGCCAGTCAATCAGCGTGTACAACTGCATGATCCCGGAAGCCAGAATTACCGGGAGCATCAGGGCGACCACCCGGCGCACCTCGGGGTGGCGGAGGTCGAAGGAGAGACTGTACCGGAAACCGACGTACCGCAGCGCCGGCAGTTGCACCAGGGCGAAGGCGGTTGCTCCGGCAACGGCGCCGGCGGCCAGACCGTAAACCCCCCACCACCCGGCCCCCACCAGGGCGCCCGCGATGATCATCACGTTCATCGTCGCCGGCCCGAGTGCCGGCGGCCCGAAGACCTGGTTGGCGTTAAGGATGCCGGCGAAGATCCCGGCAATGGTCATAAAAATGATGGCGGGCATCATCACCGCCGTCAGGTCGGCAGCCAGTTCCATGGTCTCCGGCGGAAAACCCGCGCCCAGCGTCCGCGCGATGAAGGGCGACCCCGCCGCCCCCAGCAGGGCCAGGACCGCCATCACCGCGAAAGAGACGTTGATCACCAGGCTCAGCACCCGCCAGGCTTCCTCCCGGCGGCCCGCGGCGGCATAGTCGGCGAAGACCGGTACAATCACCGTTGTCAGCGCCACGCCCACCACGCCGTAGAAGACGTACGGAATGGTGTAGGCTACGAAAAAGGCGTCGGCCGTCCCGGTAGTGCCGAAGCCGTAGGCGATGGCCATTTCCCGGCCCAGGCCCAGGAGGCGGGACAGCAGCGAAAGCGCCAGGATCAAAACCGTGGCCCGGGCGACAATCCTACCGGTGCTCATCGGATTACTCGCGCTCCGTCCTACTGCGCCACAGGCACGCCGTTTGCGGCCAGGTACGCTTTCAGTTCCGGGATTTTAATCTCGCCGAAGTGAAACACCGAGGCCGCGAGCAGGATGTCGGCACCGCCGTCGCGGGCGGCCTCTAAGAAGTGCTCGGGTTTTCCGGCACCGCCCGAAGCCACGATGGACACCGCCACGGCGGCCTTGAGGGCTTTCAGCAAGGGGATGTCGTAGCCGGTTTTGGCGCCGTCGCAGGCCTTGCTGGTGGGGAGGATGATCCCCGCGCCGCGGGCCTCCGCCTCCCGGGCCCAGGCGACGGCGTCTTTGCCCGTCGGTTTCGTGCCGCCCGCGATGTAAACCTCGTAGCCGGAGGGAAGCACCGGGTTGTGGTCCACGTCAATCGCCACCACCACCCGCTCGGGGCCGAACCTGTTCGCCAGTTCAGTGACTAGGTCAGGGTTTAGAAAGCCGGCGGTGCCGACGGAAACCCGGTTTGCCCCGGCGGCGAGCACCGCCTCCGCGTCGGCCGTGCTTGCGATGCCGCCGCCCACGGTGAAGGGCACCGTGGTTACCGCCGCCACCCGGCGGACGACGTCGAGCATTGTCTTGCGGTTTTCCAGCGTCGCCGTAATGTCGAGAAACGCCAGTTCGTCCGCGCCCGCGGCACAGTAGGCTTCGGCGCAGGCCACGGGGTCGCCGGCGTCCCGCAGGTTCACGAAGTGAACGCCTTTCACCACGCGGCCGTCCTTCACGTCAAGGCAGGGCATAATCCGCACTGTTTGCACCGTTTGGTTCCCCTTTCAACCTTAGTTAACGGAGGCGTCAATCTCGAACGCTCCTGCGTAAGAATGCTCGTTGCTTTAAGGAAAGCATATTTACCTGCCGGCTAAATGTCAAGGAATTCGCGACACCGCCTGTGCGCAGGATCAGCTTGGTGCCACGCCGCACACCGAACGCCGAACCAACTTAGAACTTAGAACTTTTATCCATACCCCTCAGGATGTCTTAGACGCCACTCCCAGGCCGTCCGGATAATCGTTTCCAGCTCTCCGTAGCGCGGCCGCCAGCCGAGAGCCTCCTTGATCCGCCGCGACGACGCTACTAACACCGCCGGGTCGCCGGCGCGGCGCGGCCCCTCCATAACCTGAATTTTCCACCGGGGAGGGCGGGGGACTTCCCGGGGGCAGGTTGTTTGCCTGTTTTCAGGGGGACACTGTTTTCAACGCGGCGGGCCGTCGCGACGAGCGGTTCGGGTCCGTAAAGCCCGGGGTTCCAACGGGGTTCCGGGGATTGGTACCCGGGTTTCAGGAGACTTTATCAGAAGTCGCTGGCGAAAGATTTCCCCTTTCCTTCTTTATGGAAGACTGCCAGCCGGTTCCTGCGGGAGGAAGACGCACCGGCGAAGGCTGCGGGATCCATGGCGGTGCCTTCCACTACCGCTGCCGGGTTGGTGTGAAGAAAGGCCTTTGCGCTCGCACCCAAGAGGGCGGCGGCCTCCGCGCCGGCTTCGAGCCGCGCGTCGGGGCCGTGGGCATCGGTGGCGACGAACTGTGCCGTCCCTTCCCGGACACAGGCGGCCGCCACCCGCTTCGCGGCAGAACCGAACAGACCCGTCAGGGCGCCGGCGGTAACCTGGGCCAGGATTCCTCTGGCGCGCATTTCGGCCAGCGCGGCGGGATCGCGCGCCAGAAAGTCGTTGCGTTCCGGGTGGGCGATGATGGGGGTCACTCCGGCCAGCAGCAGCTCGAAGAGGACCTGGGAAACGTATTCGGGTATCTGGTAAAAAGGGAGTTCGACCAGCAGGTACTTGCCGGTGTCATTCAGGGTGAGCAGTTCACCCGCCCGGAGCAGCGGGAGCAGCCGGTCGCTGACGTGGTACTCGGCGCCCGGGAGCACGGTGAGGGGAATCCCGGCCGCCTGGAGACGCTCCTGGAGCCGGCGCACGCTGCGCAGGATCGCCGCGCGGGTGTGGTCGTAAACCCCCGGTATGACGTGGGGGGTGGCCACGACGGTGGTGTACCCCGCCTTTACGTATGCCCACGCCATCTCCAGGCTGTCTTCAGGCGTTTCCGGACCGTCGTCGAGCCCCGGCAGGATGTGCGCGTGGATGTCAATCACGGTTATTCCCCCGCATTCTTTTGCAGGTATTAATACAACGGCCCTCCCCGAATCTCCTGTTGAAAAGGAAAAGAATTGCGGCCGGTCCGCCTGTGGTCCGGTTTTGCGGTAGGTCTGGAGTCCTAATCGTTGGGCCGTCCGGCCCAGGGAAAAATCCTCCTCGAAACCCTTTTAAAAGGTGACTTTTGCTTCATGCGGCCCCGCCCCGTTCTCGCTGATAATTATGTCGAATAGTAGCAATTTATGTCGGAATTAGGGGGCGAGGGGATGGCCGCGTTAAGGAAGAGGAGTAAGAAGGTTGCCTGGGGAGTGGTGCTCGCCCTGGTGCTGGCCGGCGTATTCGGGGCCGGCGGCGCGGGCGCGCAAGTGAGCTTCGGCGAATTAAACGCGGTGCCCGCCTGTATCGGCGGGGTGCAAACCCAGGACTGCGCCTACGGACAGGCAGAACTGCCGCCGGCGGAGGCGGTAGCGGCGGAGGTACGGCACCTGGAAACGGTCCTGCCGGCGGTGGCCGCGCTTGACATCCCGGTATATACGGTGCGCCAGCGCTGCAGCCTTCCCGGCCTGGGGATGCTGGCCGGCTGCACCCTGCCCGGGCAGAACAAGGTGTACCTCTTCGCCTCGCCGCGGTACGCGTCCTACACGGTGGGGGTCCGGAAGGGTGAGGCGAATGTGGAGCGGTTCGCCCCGTACCTGGCGGCTTACGCGGTTGCCCACGAGTTTGGGCACGTGGTCCGTTATCAGTTGGTTGACAACCGGACGCTGCAGGAATACCTGAAGCTGCGCGGCGCGGCCGGAGCGGACGCAAAGGGCTGGACCTGCCACCCCGAGGAGATCTTTGCCGAGGATTTCCGCTGGCTCTTCGGCAGCGAAAAGGCGCGGTACATCCCCTACCTCTGCGGCATTGCGCCGCCGGGGGAAAAAGAGAAGGCGTTTCTCCTTGAGGTTCTGGCCGGGGAATAGACCCACGGATCAGCCCCGGTGGGGTGCCCGGAAAGCCTGAGAAAGCAGGCGCCGGGCACCTGGCGTTTTAGGCCTGGCAATGAAGCTTTATTTTTTATTTCAGTCCCGGCGCTTGTTTTATGGTATATGGTTCAATAATTGGTTATGATGGTAACAGGGGTGGTGCCGGTGATTGTCCTTGACGGGGCCACGGGGTCCGGCAGCGGGACGATCGTGCGGCTTGCGGTCTGCCTGGCTGCTCTCACCGGGGAGAGCCTGCACCTTTTCAACATCAGGGTAAAAAGAGAAAAGCCGGGGCTGAGGCACCAGCATTTGGCGGCGGTTATGGCCTGCCGGGATATGTGCGACGGTGTTGTCGAAGGGGCAGCGGCGGGGGCACGGGAAATCTTTTTCCGGCCGGTACATCCACCCCGGGGCGGCTTTTACGCGTGGGACGTGGGGAGTGCAGGCTCGGCGGTGCTGCTCCTGCATACGGTTCTGCCCCTCGCCCTGTTCGCCGGTGCGCCTGTGACGCTCCGGGTAACGGGCGGGCTTTTTCAGGACTTTGCACCCTCCCCCTTCCATACGCAAAACGTCCTTTTGCCCCTGCTCCGGCGGATGGGGGCGGAGGCGGACCTTGCCGTGGTTCGTCCCGGTTACGTGCCGGCGGGGGAGGGGGTGGTGGAACTGAAGGTGCGTCCGGTGAAAAGCCTGCGGCCCTTGGTGCTTACGTCGCCGGGGCGAGTTGTGCGCTTCGCCGGCGTGGCGCTGGCTTCCCACCTGGCGGAACGGCACGTAGCGGAGCGGATGACGGAAAGCCTCCGGAGCAGCCTGCGGCCGTTCGGCATACCGGTGGAAGTAGAAGTGCGCGAAGACGCGACGGCCAAGCAGGCGGGAGCGGCGCTCTGCGTCTGGGCGGTGACTGATACGGGAGCTGTCCTGGGCGCGGACCGGGCCGGGGCGCCGGGGCGGCGCTCCGAGGCCATCGGTCGCTATGTTGCCAGGTGCCTTCAGGAGGACCTGGCTGGCGGTGCAACGGTGGACCGCTTTACGGCCGACCAGTTAGTGGTTTACGCCGCCCTGGCCGCCGGGGAAACACGCTACCGCGTTCCCGCCGTCACGGAGCACGTGGCCACCAACCTGCAAGTGGTGGCGCAGTTATTGGGAGTGGAGGCTTGCGCCGAGGAAGCGGAAAGGGTGGTCCGGGTGTGCGGCTCCGGGCTGCGACCGATCCGCAGCAGTCCCTGAGTTTTCACCCGCCGCTCCAGCAGGGAGACGGTCTTCCGTCTTTCTCTCGGGGGAAACGTGTTCCTTCTACCCGTAGTATTAAGCGAGCTCCTGCTGCTTTTTGTCCTTATCTACTTTGCCCCGGCGCGTTTTGTCTTTAAGACCCACCCTTTGGCACCCGCGCACTGGCTTATCCCGCTGGTGATGCCTTTATCCTCGTGCTTCTTGAGACGGTTTATAAAAGGTGGCGGCGTTCGCAATCGCCGGCTGCTGCCGTGATTGCTAAAAGAATGGCGAAATTACCCATCACCGCGCGGCTGCAGGTAGGCCTGTAGCCGGTCCAGGTCTGCCGGGCGCCCGCGCACGGTCAGCCGCACGCCCTGCGGCACGTACTCCTCTTTAAGGATGCGCAGGCGCTCCCGGAAGCGGTTCACCGTTCCTAATTCCGGAAAAGGAACCAGGAGGACGAGTTCCGCCTCGGGGAAGAGGATTTCTTCGATCCGGGCCAGCAGGCGGTCCAGGTTGGTGCCGTCAAGGGCCGAGACCGCCACGCCGTCATCGGGAAGAACTCCGGCAAAGCGGTCCAACTTGCTGTAAACCTTCAGAACCGGCTTTTCCCCGAGGCCGAGCTCGCTTAGCAGCTTCTCCACGGCTGCCGCCTGCTCGTCGAGGTAGGGGCTGGTGAGGTCAATTACGTGCAGGAGCAGGTCGGCCGCGTCTAATTCCTCGAGGGTGGCCTTGAAAGCTTCCTTGAGCTTGGGCGGCAGTTCCTTGATGAACCCGACCGTGTCGGTGAGGAGGAAAAAGCGGCCCGACGGAAGGCGGACGCGGCGGCTCACCGGGTCGAGTGTGGCGAAAAGCCGGTCCGCAGTCACCACCTTTTGGTCGCTCGTGCAAAGGGCGTTCAGAAGGGTAGACTTGCCGGCGTTGGTATAGCCCACCAGCGAGACGGTAGGGATGCCTTCTTCCTGGCGCTGCTTACGTAGGAGGGCGCGGTTCTCCCGGATCGCCGCCAGTTCCCGGCGCAGGTCGTGGATCTGTTCCCGGACGACGCGGCGGAGGATTTCGAGTTTTGTTTCGCCCGGACCGCGGGTGCCGATGCCGCCGCCCAGGCGGGAAAGGGCGCCGCCCAGGCCGTAGAGCCGGGGATACAGGTAGGTGAGCCGTGCCAGTTCCACCTGGATTTTTCCTTCGCGGGAGTGAGCGCGGCGGCGGAAAATCTCCAGGATCACCTGGGTGCGGTCCCAGACCTCCACGTCGCCGAAGAGGTCTTCCAGCGCCTTCACCTGGCGGGGCGAAAGCTCGCGGTTGAAGACGATGGCGGCAAAACCTTCCCGTTCCACCTGTTCCTTGGCGGTGCGGATTTTCCCTTCGCCAAACAGGTAGTTCAGGTCGGGCTGGCGGTGCTGAATCACCACCCCGGCGGCTTCAATTTCAACGTTTTTCAAGAGTTCGCGAAGCTCCGCCAGGTCGTATGCAATTTCCTCCTCGGTCTCGCCGAGGGCGAGGTAACAGATGAGACCTTGTTTCAAACGCTTTTCACCTGTTTTTCGGTGTTTGTCTTTAAGATTGTTCTACCGCCGGGAGAGAAAACCTTCAGGAAGGGCACGGTAAACCGCACACCGGTTGATTTTTGGAGGGACGGGGGTATAATTTCTTTTCAGGATAAGGCTTTCGGAATGCAGGGGTGGTTGTGATGACTGCGGCAAATCTAGAAGCGTACGTCCGCTCTTGCAGAGGCAGGGGGTGCCGCAACCGCTTGCGGGCGCAGGGCCTTTTGCCGGCGGTGGTTTACGGAAAGAATATCGGCAGCCTTCCGGTTGCGGTAAGTGCCCAGGCCGTTCAGGGGATTCTCGCGAATGCCGGCCGAAATCCTTATGTGGCGCTTAAGCTTGTGGATGAAGGCAGAGAAGAGGTCCACCGCGCTGTGATTAAAGAGGTGCAGTACCACCCGTTAAAGATGCAGCCGGTGCACCTCGACTTTCAGGTAGTTACTCCTGAAGGTAAGTGGTGACTGTTGGCAGCCGTTGCGGCAAATCTGGGCTTGGGGTCCGGCGGCACGGTTTGCGGTTAAAGGATCGGTATACGACCTGTTATGCGCAGTACCGGTAGAAAGATAAACCGGGGCCGAAAGAGACTCAACCTCCGCCTGGCGGCACTCCTGGCAGGGGGCGGGCTGTTTCTTTTTCTTGCGGCCGCAACAGGTTGGCTGACCTACACGGCGTTGCGGGATCTGCCGCCCTGGCAGCCGGGGAACCTCCAACTGGATACTCCCAGCACCCTTTGTACGGCCGACGGGGTGCCCTTTGCTACGCTGGGGACAAGGAATTATCTCCCGGTTGCCCGGGAGGAACTCACAAGTACCGTGAAGCAGGCTTTCATCGCTGCAGAAGACAAGCGCTTTTACAGGCACTGGGGCATTGATACCATTGGGATTCTGAGGGCTGCGTGGAACAATTTTCTGCACGGGGGGATCGTGCAGGGCGGCAGCACCATCACGCAGCAACTCGCAAAAAATGCATTTTTGGGTCCTTCGCGGACGCTGAAGCGGAAGGTTCAGGAAGTCTTCCTGGCCGTCCAGCTCGAGCGGCATTATACGAAGGACGAGATCCTTACTTTCTACCTGAACCGGGTCTATTTCGGGGAAGGGGCCTGGGGAATAGGAGCGGCGGCCCGGACTTACTTTAACAAGAAGGTCTCCGACCTTACGTTGGGCGAGGCGGCGCTCCTTGCCGGTTTGGTTCAGGTGCCGAGCTATTACGATCCTTTCCGGAACCCGGAAGCGGCGATTGCCAGGCGCAACACGGTATTAAGACAAATGCTGGCGTGTAAGTTTATCACCCCGGAAGAGTACCGGCGGGCCGGGGAAGAGCCGCTCTCTCTTCACCGGGGCGCCACTCCGCAGAAAGAGTATCTGTATCCCGATTTCACGGACTACATAATCACCACCCTGGAAAGTAAGTACGGCCAGTCCTATCTTCTCGGCGGCCTAAAGATATATACCACTCTGGATACCCGTCTCCAGCAGATTGCTGAAGAAGAGGTGCGGAAAAGGGAGAATTTCCCCGCTTCCGTCCGTGACGCGAACGGTCTTTTGCAGCCGCAGGCGGCGGTTGTTTTTTTGGATCCTTTTTCCGGAGCCGTCCGTGCACTCGTGGGCGGCCGCGAACATCTCGTGAGGCGCCAGTTTAACCGGGCGGTACAGGCACGGCGCCAGCCGGGTTCTGCATTGAAACCGGTTGTCGCTTACGGACCGGCGGTGGAGTTTCTGGGGATGACGCCGCAGACGGCCGTGCGCGATGAGCCGGTGCGCTTCGGGTCTTTTGTGCCCCGGAACTATGATGGGCGGTACCGCGGCACGATTACCCTGCAGGATGCTTTGGCTTACTCGGTTAACGTGGTGGCGGTCAAACTCTTGCACGAGGTGGGCTTGAAGCGGGCGGCCGCTTTTACCCGCAAGCTCGGGATCGAAATCAACCCGGCCCAAGACGGCTTGAGTGCGGCACTCGGCGGTTTGCACAAAGGGGTGACGCCGCTGGAGATGGCAGCAGCATACGCCGCTTTTGCCAACGGCGGCGAGTATATCGAACCGACGGTGATTGCCCGCATTGTTCAACCTGACGGCACCGTGATCGAGGAAGCAGTGCCGGTTCGCTACCGGGCGATGCGGCAGGAGACCGCGGAGGCCGTTGCCGCCATGCTCCGCGCGGCAGTTCAGTACGGGACGGGAACGGGGGCGCGCATCGGGACACTGGTGGCCGGTAAAACCGGTACCACCGATGAGGGCAAGGACCTCTGGTTCTGCGGCTGGGTGCCGAAGCTGGTGGGGGTGGTGTGGATGGGCTGGGATCAGCCCCGGCCCATGCCGCGGGCTTACGGCGGCAAATACTGCGCGCAGCTGTGGCGGAAAATAGTCCGGCAGGCGCTGGGCATAAAAGAAACACCGGCACCGCCGGTCCCGGAGTCGACGGTTTCCGAAACTTACGGGGAGGAAAGTGTCCCGTCGGTTTACGGGGGTACGTACGGTGAAGGGGTAGCTCCGGAAAACGGGGGAGGAATACCGGTTCCGGGAGAAACGCCCGGGTTTGATGAACAACTGCTTCCGGAGCAGCAGCCGCCGGCGGACCAGCCTTCGCCCGGGGAGCCGCCTCCGGAGGCTCCTCCTGACCAGCAGGCGCCGGTAAATCCCCTGCCTGAGGAACCACCCCCGGAGGCAGTACCTTCTCCTTAGAAGGTCTCCGGAAGAGGAAACAGGGTTAATAAAAAGGATGAGCGCGCTGGTTGCCTGCGCCGGCTGCCTGTGGTAGAATTGAAAACAGAATATGCCGAAGTGGCGGAACTGGCAGACGCGCACGACTCAAAATCGTGTGGGCACCGCCCGTGTGGGTTCGACTCCCACCTTCGGCACCAATGCTTTATAGCAAGGGTTTATAGTCTTCTGGGTAATCCTTCCGGGCGCCGCGGAACTGCCGGCTTCTTAAAACCCTCCCACTTGAGCAGGAATTTTTTCAGGGTAGGGAAGCTTAACTTCTACCGGGCATATTAGCCGGGGGTGACAAGAGTGCTGCGTAAGTTTAAAGTGGTTTTGGAATGGGACGAAGAGGATCAGGGGTATGTAGTTTCTGTTCCTTCGCTGCCGGGTTGTTTCACCCAGGGGGATACCGTGGAACAAGCGTTGGAACGGGCTAAAGAGGC
>JASEJH010000039.1:5473-9275 GCA_030016455.1 Thermoanaerobacteraceae bacterium | reverse complement strand
CTGCCCAGCACTCAACTCTGTGGTACCACCTGCGCTCAAGCAAACGGCGTTAGAGTATCTCGTGTTCTGTTACTAGTTGAGTGCTGGGTCAAGGCTCGTCATCTGTGAATAGATAGAGCCTGCTTTCGAAGAATTAGAGTTTTGCAACACTCTCCTATTCCTGGATTCAGGGCGGTGAGTGCGAAAGAAAAAGAAAGAAGGCCCTTCTTCAGGGTCCTTCCGTATCTGTTTAGCGCCGCTCTTCAATCCGGGCTGCCTTGCCCCGCAGCTTGCGTAAATAGTAAAGACGCGCGCGCCGGACCCGGCCGCGCCGGACGACCTGGATGCGCTCAATGCGCGGGGAATGCAGGGGGAAAATGCGTTCTACGCCTACACCGTACGAAACCCGCCGGACCGTGAAGGTTTCGTCCAGTCCTCCGCCGCGCCGCCGGATGACCACGCCTTCGAAAACCTGAATCCGCTCCCGGCCGCCTTCAACAACTTTTACGTGTACGCGGACCGTATCCCCGGGCCGAAATTCCGGGATTGTTTTCTTCAGGTGTTCTTCTCCCGCAAATAATTCTGTAAGGTTGCTCATTTCTATCCCCTCGCTTTTATTCGCAAAAAGGCCGTGCCAACCCCTGCGCTAAAACCAGGTAAAATTATACCACGCCTTTTTGCGCCCCGCAACAGTAATTAACCGTTAAGGTTCATTCGGCTGAGGCGTGCGGCAAGTTCGCGCAGGAACTGCCGGTCCGCGGCGTCGAGTCGCGCTGTTTCCAACAGTTCCGGCCGCCGCACCAGCGTCCGGATGAGCGCTTCCTCGCGCCGCCAGCGGGCGATCCGGGCGTGGTGCCCGCTCAAAAGCACCTCGGGCACCTCCGATCCCTGAAAGCTGCGGGGCCGCGTGTACTGGGGGTGCTCCAGAAGGCCGTCGGCAAAAGAATCGGTGGCCGGTGCCGTTTCTTCGCCGAGAACCCCGGGCACATGGCGGGAAACCGCGTCCACGACCACCATGGCTGCCAGTTCGCCGCCGGTCAGAACGTAGTCGCCGATGGATATCTCTCCGGTGACGTACCCCCGGACCCGCTCGTCCACCCCCTCGTAGTGGCCGCAGATAAGAACGAGGTGCTCTTCCCGGGAAAGCTCGCGGGCGAGCGCCTGGGTGAAGCGTTCCCCCTGGGGGCAAAGGAGGATTACCGGACCGGTTTTACTTTCCCGTTTCTGTTGCACGGCCTCCAGCGCCCGGATGATGGGCTCCGGACCCATGACCATCCCCGCGCCGCCGCCGAAGGGAGCGTCGTCAACCGTCCGGTGCCTGTTCGGCGAATAGTCGCGGATGTTGATCAGGTTGATCCTGATGATCCCCCTGTCAACGGCACGCTTCAGAATGCTGGCGGAAAAAGGCCCGGTAAACATTTCCGGAAAGAGCGTCAGGATGTCGAAAACCATGCCTTCACCTTCCTAACTACCGGCGAAAACCCCGGGGTTTGAAACCTTTGCAAGCAGGCGCGCCGGTGGCCACGCAACGATTTTTCTTTTGTATTCTAGGAGACCGCTTTACAAACTTCGCCTGGCAAATGGGAGGTGTGAGGTGGAATGGCCTCCAGGCTCCCTACTTAAAATTGCCGGATTGTGGGGAGATGAGCTTAATCTTTGACAAATTAGAGTTTTGCAACATCTCCTGGCTTCTAACGGGAATCGGTCCTAAAGCAGCCCTTCCGGGAGGCGCACGACCATCCTGTTGCCGGCAACGTCTATTTCGCGAACCACTTCCTTGAGCGCCGGAATCAGGATTTCCCCGCCTTCCGGGGACTGAACACTGTACACATCATTGGCTCCCGTCTCCAGCACCGCACTCACTTTCCCGAGAAAAGTTCCCTCTTCCGACCAGACTTCAAGTCCCACAATTTCGAAGACGTAGTAGCGCCCCGGCGGGAGCGGCACCACTTCCGCCCGGGGCACCTGGAGGAGTGCGCCCCGGAAGCGTTCGGCGGCGTTCATGTCGTTTATTCCGGCGAGCTTCATCAGAATGAACTGCTGGTGCCGCCCCGTGCTTTCGATTGCATAGTCTCTCCTTTCGGTGCCGTTGAACACCGTCACCGTATCCATTTGAAAGAAGCGCTCCGGAAAGTCGGTCAGCGGTAGAATACGAATAGCCCCCCGGTGTCCGTGGGGGGCTACTATTTTGCCGATCGTAACGAATTCCGGGTTCATGTTTAACCCTGCTTTCTCAGGTCAACGATTTTTCCCTCTTCGACGACAATTTCCACAGGGTTCAGTTCGCTGGCGTCGTCGCCTATTCCCAGTTCCACTAAGCTTTCTGTCCGTCCCTGAATTACTTCTGCCCCGGGCGGCAGAAGTTTGACGGCCTCGTACTGTGCTTTCAGTCGTTCGCGTGCATCGGTTTTTTCGCGGCGGGCCCTTTCGATCTCCTCCACCTCTGCCGGCGCCGTCCGCGCTTTCTTATCGCCTGACAGGCGTTTGGCCTGGAATTCGATCCGCTGCACCTCGCGGTCGGCTTCTTCAATGGCTGCTGCTAACCTTTGGAGCAGCAGCTCTTTATATTTTTCGGTTACCCGCACCTTGATGATCACCGGCCGGGTAACGGTTAGCCGGTCCATAATCGTTCACCGCACCGTTTTAATCAGAGAATTTCAAGGACCACTTTCTTTCGGGACCTGCCTGCCGCCGCTTTTACCATCTGCCTGATGGCCCGGGCAATCCGGCCCTGCTTTCCGATCACTTTTCCCACGTCTTCTGCCGCGACTCGCAACTCGATGATGATCGAGTTCTCTTTTTCGACCAGCTGGACGTCAACTGCTTCTGGCTTATCAACCAGGGCTTTGGCCAGAATTTCCACCAGTTCCTTCATTGACTTAGCCCCCTATCAATTCGGCCTTCCCGCACTGATAATTCCCGTACGCCGAAACAGGGCGCGCACCGTGTCCGTAGGCTGTGCTCCCCGGGCAAGCCATTCCCTGGCACGTTCCTCGTTAATTCTTACCTCGGCCGGGTCTGTTAACGGGTTGTAGTAGCCGATTTCTTCGATAAAACGGCCGTCCCGCGGCGAACGTGCGTCCGCCACCACGATCCGGTACCGCGGCTGTTTTTTCGCTCCCATTCGTTTGAGCCTGATTTTAACCGCCAACTTTTCACCCCCTTTCACCAGAAAAATCAGCCATGAATCAAGGTTACATGAAGGGGAAGCGACCTATTTTAACGCCTTTTTTAAACCCCTTTTCCATCGAGGTCAGTTGGCGGATCATCTTCTTGGTCTGTTCGAACTGTTTGAGCAGCCGGTTGACGTCCTGAACCGAGGTGCCGCTCCCGCGCGCTATCCGCCGCCGCCGGGAGCCGTCAACGATTTCCGGGTGCCGCCGCTCCTCCGGGGTCATCGAGTTGATGATTGCTTCGGCCCAGACCAGTTCGCGCTCGTCAAACTGGAACTCCTCCCGGAGCTTTTTCATCCCGCTGAAGCCGGGAATCATTCCCAGGATCTGTTCGAGCGGACCCATCTTTTTAAACTGCCGCAACTGGTTCACGAAATCCTCCAGGTTGAAGTCCGCGCTCTTGATGCGCTTCTGCATCTCCGCGGCCTGCTGGGCGTCAAAGGTGCTCTGGGCCTTTTCAATTAAAGTGAGGACGTCGCCCATTCCCAGAATCCGGTCGGCCATCCGGTCGGGGTGAAAGGGCTCGAGCAGGTCGAGCTTTTCGCCGACGCCCGCGAACTTGATCGGGCAACCGGTCACCGCCCGGATGGAAAGCGCGGCGCCGCCCCGGGTGTCTCCGTCAAGCTTCGTGAGGATCACCCCGTCCAGCC
>JASEJH010000039.1:0-5463 GCA_030016455.1 Thermoanaerobacteraceae bacterium | reverse complement strand
CTTTCCGCCACCGTCACCGCGTCCTGCCCGGTCATCGCGTCCACCACGAGGAGGATTTCGTGCGGGTGCACCGCTTTCTTGATCCCTTCCAACTCTTCCATCAGCTCTTCGTTGATATGGAGGCGCCCGGCGGTGTCGATGAGCACCGTGTCGTACCCTTTACGGGCGGCTTCTTGAACGGCGGCGGCCGCGATCGCGACGGGATCGCCTTCCCGGGAAAAAACCGGCACCTGGGCCTGTTCGCCCAGGATCTGCAACTGCTTGATGGCCGCCGGCCGGTAAATGTCCGCCGCCACCAAAAGCGGGCGGCGGCCCTGCTTTTTGAGGAGCAGGCTGAGCTTGACCGTGGTGGTGGTCTTGCCCGACCCCTGCAGCCCGACCAGCATAATCACCGTCGGGGGCTTGGGGGCCGTGTTCAACCGCGCGTTTTCGCCGCCCATCAGAAGGGCGAGTTCGTCCCGGACTATTTTGATCACCTGGTGGGCGGGATTGAGGTTGGATAGGACTTCCTGGCCCACCGCCCGCTCCCGGATCCGCGCGATGAAGTCTTTCACGACCTTGAAGTTGACGTCGGCTTCCAGCAGTGCAACCCGCACTTCCTTCAGCGCGGCGTTGACGTCTTCTTCCGTGAGTTTTCCTTTATTCCTCAGCTTTTTAAATGCTTCCTGGAGTTTTTCCGCCAGGCTGGAGAACATCGTTTTGTCCCCTTTCAATGCATCCAACGGGCGTTGGTCTGACGCCTACTGGATACAGGATGATTTTACTGAAACCGTTCTGACCTGTCAAGCAAAGCCAGAACGGTGATTGAAAATCTCAAATGCGTGCCAGTTTAATTTTATCACAGATGTGGCAAAAGGATTTCCAGCACCGGCAGCGAAAAATTTCAAGGAAACGGTTAACTTTTCTTATTTTCCGGTGCCCCGATCCCGGTGAAGGAGGACTTCATTTTGATGAAAAAAGGGGAACGCATCAGCGTTGAACAGGCGCTTGCGCTCGGCCGGAACGAAATCCGCGCCCTGCACCAGGAATACCTGAACGCCGGACTGGTGACACTGCTTAAACTGGTGGATTTTGACAAGCGGTTCGTCCGTGCCCGCGGGGTTTCGGTCTGGGACAGCGAAGGTCAGGAATACCTAGACTTCCTGGGCGGTTACGGTTCGTTGAACACCGGGCACAACCACCCCCGGATCATCGCTGCCGTAGAAGCGGTAAGAGAGTTGCCGAACCTCCTGCAGGCATCGCTGTCACCTCTGGCCGGCGCCCTCGCCAAAAACCTGGCGGCCGTCGCTCCGGGTGACCTCAAGCGCTCTTTCTTCTGCAACAGCGGTGCCGAGGCGGTGGAGGGCGCCATCAAGCTTGCCCGTATCGCCACCGGCCGGTCCCAGCTTATCTACACCGAGAACTCCTTTCACGGCAAGACCTTCGGCGCACTCTCGGTCACGGGCCGGGTGAAATATCAGGAAGCTTTTCGCCCGCTGGTGGCCGCATGTCGGGCGATCCCCTACGATGACCTGGCGGCGCTGGAACAGGCGCTGGACGCCAGAGAAGCCGCGGCCTTCATCGTTGAACCGATTCAGGGCGAAGGCGGAGTCAATTTGCCGTCGCCGGGCTACCTGGCGGAGGCTAAACGCCTTTGCGTCAAATACGGCACCCTTTTTATCGCGGACGAAATCCAGACGGGCCTGGGCCGCACCGGGAAGATGTTCGCCTGTGAGTACGAGGGCGTGGAGCCCGATATCCTCTGTCTGGCCAAGTCCCTGGGCGGCGGCGTGATGCCGGTGGGCGCTTACATTGCTACGGACGCCGCCTGGAAAAAGGCTTACGGTTCCCTCGACCGGGCGCTGCTGCATACGTCAACGTTCGGCGGCAACGCCTGGGCCTGCGCGGCGGCTCTGGCCGCCCTGGAGGTCATCATTGAAGAGGACCTGCCGCGCCAGGCGGCCGAAAAAGGGGAATACCTGCTCCGGCGGCTAGGCGAACTCCGGGAAAAGTCTGCGCTGCTCAAAGAGGTGCGCGGCCGGGGGCTCTTAATCGGTCTCGAATTCGCCGAAAAGAAAAAGGGGCTTGCCCACACGCTTTCCTTCGGCCTGCTCGAAAAGCTCTCGCAGGAGTACCTGGGCAGCCTGGTGGCCGGAGAACTGCTGAACCGGCACCGGGTGATTACCGCGTACACCCTGAACAACCCGAATGTCATCCGGCTGGAACCCCCGCTGGGGGTTGGCTACGAGCAGATTGACTACGTGCTGAAGGCGCTGGCGGAAGTCCTGGAGCGGAACCGTAGCTTTTTGGGGATGGCTGCTTCCGGTATCAAAGTCCCCCTGGGGCGCCGGAAGGCCTGACCTTTTTTCTTCCTCCGGACCGTTCGCACGCGGTTCGGGCCATTGCAATCCTTTGCGCCAAATTTAAAAGGAGTTGGAGGCGAGGAGGTAGAAAGATGCGGCTCGGCTTGGTCAGTGACAGCCACGGTGAACTCGAAAACCTCCGCACCGCAGCCCGGCTGCTGGTAGACGAATGGCAGGCGGAACTGCTCGTCCATCTGGGGGATGAGTGTGAGGACACCGCCGTTCTTCAGGGGCTCCCCGTGAAGGTGCTCCAAGTGCCCGGGGTCTACTGTGAGCACTACCTGGACCCAGAGATAACCAACAGGATGCTCAGGGAATTCAGCGGGTACCGCATCCTTTTCACCCATACGCCGGCTGCTCATAAGAACGACCTGCCGCAGGACCCCGACCCGGTGGCGCTTGCTGCCCAGGGAAAGGTAGATATTATCGCCTACGGCCACACCCACGTTCCGGAGATCCGGGCCGAAGGGAAGGTGCTCTGGATCAACCCCGGGCATTTGAAGGAGAACGATAAAAAAGGATACTCTCCGAGCTTTGCGGTGCTGGATCTGGCGCCGGAGGTGGTGCGGGGCCGGATCGTTGACCTGCACAGCCGGGTTGTCTTCCAGGGTTGGGAAGGCAGCCTCCGCTGACCGGTGTTGCCGGAGACCGCCCGGGTTCAATTCTGATGCGGCTCAGCGCACCCGGCCCCGGGCGAGCGAGGCAAAGACGCCGCCGAAGCAGAGGACGGCAAAGATGAAGAATGCGGCCCTGATCCCGCTTAAGAAAGGCGGATAGTACTGGGCGGTGATCTCAACCTTGCCTATGTAGACCGCAAAAATCAGCATGGCGATCCCCATGCTGAGCATCTGTCCTGTCAGACGCATCGTTCCGAGCGTGCCCGACGCGACGCCGTAGAATTTTTTTTCCACAGAACTCATTACGGCGTTGGTGTTGGGGGAGGAAAAAAGCGCGAAGCCGAGACCGAGGAGAGCCAGAATCGCCACAATGAAGCCCAGCGCGGTGTTTTCGTTGAGGAAGGTCAAAAGGAAGAGCCCCGCGGCGGTCAGGGCCATCCCCGTGGAAGCCACCAACCGGGGCTCGATCCGGTCTGAAAGTCTGCCGGCGAAGGGCGAGAAAACGGCCATCACCACCGGCTGCGACACCAGGATGAAACCGGCGCTTTGCTCGGCGAGCCCCTTGATGTATTGGAGGTAAAGGCTCAGGAGAAAGCCCACGGCGAAGGTGGCGCTGTAGTTGATCAGCGCAGCCAGGTTGGAAAAGGCGAAAATGGTGTTTTTCCGGAAGAGGTTCACCTCGAGGATGGGACTCCGGGTCTTCGTTTCCCAGATAACGAAGATCAGGATTCCCACAATTCCGGCCAGGGTGAGCACTATGCCGCGCGTCCCCGGCAGGGCGGAGAAGCCGTACATCAGCGCGGGGAGCGCTAGGGTGTAAATGATGGAACCCGCGAAATCGAACTTTTCTCCTTTCGCTTCGGACCATTCTCCCTTCAGCTTCCACAGGACCAGCAGGATCGCCGTTACGCCCAGCGGGACGTTGGCGAGGAAGATGCTACGCCAGCCCAGGTGCTGCGTTAAAATGCCTCCGAGAAACGGCCCGAGTGAAAGACCGGTGTAAACCGAGGCTACGTTTATTCCCAGTGCCTTGCCTCTTTCTCTGGGCGGGAAGACCGAGGTCAGAATTGCCACCCCGGTACCGAAGATCATGGCGCCGCCAATCCCTTGCAGGATGCGTGCCGAGAGCAGCATGGTAACGGAGGTCGAGCATCCCGCGACCACGGAGAAAACAGTGAAGGTCGTGATGCCGTAAAAAAAAATCCTTCTCCTGCCGTAGATATCGGCCACCCTTCCGAAAGGAACGAGGAACATCGCCGCCGACAGGAGGAACGATGCCGAGACCCACCCCAGGACAACGGCGTTCAGCGCAAATTCTTTCTGGATTGCAGGAAGGGCGATGTTGATTGAGGCGCCCATAAAGGGAGTAAGAAAGGAGCCAAGCGCGGCGACAAGCAGGGCAACCCGTTTGCTTACTTCGTTGGCACTCTTGTCGGTCACACTAATACACCCGTTTGCTAAGAATTCTTGCCTTTTTAATCTTCAGCGATTTTTGCTACATTCCTGCTCCGGCGGGGTTGATGGCGCCCATTTTTTGAGCGACTGTGGCCGGAAAACAGGAATGTGCTCCTGCCCTCAAAACGGTTCCGGGTACTGACCAGAAATTGTTCCGAAATTTGTCGAACTTTTTTTATGGTTCAAGCAGGAATTTTGGTTTGGTCGGCGAATAGGTGGGTATAAGTGGAGGAAAGTGGAGGAACATTCGGCAGCGAGTGGGGATAACCCCCCCGGAGGGCAAGCGATGTTTATCGGGGAATTCACGCACGCCCTGGACGCCAAGAACCGGCTCTTCATCCCGGCCCGGTTCCGGGAAGGGCTGGGAGATCGCTTCATTGTGACCAAGGGGCTTGACCGCTGCCTTTTTGGATTCCCGCTTGCCGAGTGGGGCAAATTAGAGAAGAGGCTTTACCGCCTGCCCTTTGCCAGAGCCGACGCACGCGCCTTTGCGCGGCTTTTCTTTTCGGGAGCGGCGGAGTTGGAGGTTGATAAGCAGGGAAGGGTGTTGATTCCGGCCAATTTGCGGGAGTACGCCGGCTTGGTCAAGGACGTGATCATTTTAGGAGTCTCGACACGGGTGGAATTCTGGGCGCAAGAAGAATGGGAACGCTACAGCGCGCAAACCCAGGCGGCCTACGAGGAAATTGCGGAGAAGATCGTAGACTTCGATTTTGCGGCGGAAGAGTAGCGCGGCGGGGTTGCTGCAGGAATTGGCAAGGCAGCTCTACGGTTTTCGGTTTGATTGGAGGAGCCGCAGCTATCGGGGGCGAAGCCGGGCCAGGGTCCCGGCCGCCGGGGTACGGATTTACGGCTTGTCAGCTTCCCTTATACGTTCTTCAGGGTGTCAGGGGTTTGCCCAGAGCGTGTCGCAAAACAACTTAGCCGCTCAAAAATGAACTCGCCTGCTTTTGGGTGGTTAAAGTTGGTAATGACCTAGAGACTGCGAAAAACGAGCATGGCATTTTGGAAGTTGGAGACCGGAGGTTGGATGTTGGAGTTTATTGAGG